>NZ_JBSFTY010000055.1:0-65457 GCF_053591515.1 Streptomyces sp. NPDC003011 | reverse complement strand
GCGGACTTCATCGGTTTCGCCCGCCCGGTGGCCGGGCTGGGTGACGAACTGGCCGCCCAGCACGACCTGCTGATGGCCAACTTCTTCGCCCAGACGCAGGCGCTCGCCTTCGGCAAGACCGCGGACGAGGTGCGCGCGGAGGGTGTGGCCGAGGCGCAGGTGCCGCACCGCACGTTCCAGGGCGACCATCCCACGACCACGATCCTGGCGAAGGAACTCACCCCCTCGGTCCTGGGCCAGCTGATCGCCCTCTACGAGCACAAGGTGTTCGTCCAGGGCGCGATCTGGAACATCGACTCCTTCGACCAGTGGGGCGTCGAACTCGGCAAGGTCCTCGCCAAGCGCATCGAACCCGCCCTCACCGGGGGCGCCGACGTGCGGGGCCTGGACGCGTCCACGAAGGCGCTCGTCTCCGCGTACCGGGAGCTGCGCGACCGCCGGTGACGCCGAGGACGCGGGAAGCGGGCGGCCTGTGGCCGCCCGCTTCCCGTGGGTCTCCTCGTCAGCGCGTCAGGCCGACGCCGGTGGATACAGCGACCGCGGCAGCCGGGAGGCCGCCGCGCTGTCCAGCAGCCACAGGGTGCGGGAGCGGCCCTGGGCTCCCGCGGCCGGCGCCTGGATCTCGCCCGCGCCGGACAGGGCGATCGCCGCGGCGTTCGCCTTGTCCTCGCCGGCGGCCAGGAGCCAGACCTCGCGGGCGGCGCGGATGGCCGGGAGCGTGAGGGTCACGCGGGTCGGCGGGGGCTTGGGGGCGCCGTGCACGCCGACCACCGTGCGCTCGGTCTCCCGCACGGCCGGCAGTTCGGGGAACAGGGACGCCACATGGGTGTCCGGTCCCACGCCCAGCATCAGAACGTCGAAGGCCGGGACCGCGCCGTGGTTCTCGGGGCCCGCGGCACGCGCCAGCTCCTGCGCGTAACCCGCCGCCGCCGCGTCCGCGTCGGCGCCGTACGGTCCGTCCGACGCGGGCATGGCGTGCACGCGCTTCGGGTCCAGGGGCACGGAGTCCAGCAGGGCCTCGCGGGCCTGCGTGACATTGCGTTCCGGGTCGCCCTCCGGCAGGAACCGCTCGTCGCCCCACCACAGGTCCAGGCGGCCCCAGTCGATGGCGTCCCGGGCGGGCGCGGCGGCCAGGGCGGCGAGCAGGCCGTTGCCGTTGCGGCCGCCCGTGAGGACCACGGAGGCCGAGCCGCGCGAGGCCTGCGCGTCCACGATCTTCGTGATCAGGCGGGCCGCGGCGGCCTGGGCCATCAGTTCCTTGTCGCGGTGCACGACCAGCTGCGGAGTGCTCACTTCGCCGCCGCCCTGGTCACCGGGGCCTGCGCCGCCGCTTCCTTCGCGGGTGCTTTCGCAGCAGTCTCGACGGGTGCGGGAGCCGCGGCCGGTTCTCCTTTGGCCACCGGTCCCTCGCCTTCGGCGGACTGCTCCGCGACCGGCTCCCCGCCGAGCGCCTCGGCACCCTTGCCGTCCGAAGCGCCGTCCGAAACGTCCGAAGCGCCGTTCGAGGCGCCGTCCGACGTGCCGTTCGACGCGCTCAGCCGGTCCACCCCGAACCGCAGCGCGGACGCGTACGTGTCGTCCGGGTCCAGCCGCCGCAGCTCCTCCGCGATCAGTTCGGCCGTGTCGCGGCGCTTGAGCGCCACCGCACGGTCCGGCTGGCCCTGGATGGAGAGGGTGGCGAGCGAGCCGTCCGCCCGGTCCAGGACGATCGGACCGCAGTCGGTGTTCATCCGGACCGCCGTCAGGCCGGGGCCCGACGACAGCGAACGCTTCACCGGGACGTCCAGCCGGTCCGCGAGCCACATCGCCAGCAGCTCGCAGCTCGGGTTGAACTCCTCGCCCTCCACCTCGACGGCCTGGACCTCGCAGGTGACCTGGTCGAGAGCCGCCGCCAGCATCGAACGCCAGGGCGTGATCCGCGTCCACGACAGATCCGTGTCCCCGGGCGTGTAGGCGTCGGCGCGGGCACCGAGCTCCCGTACCGGCTGCTCGGAGGCGTAGGTGTCGGTGACCCGGCGCTGGCCGAGGGCGCCCAGCGGGTCCTTGGCCGGGTCCAGCGGCGCGTTCACCGGCCACCAGACCACCACCGGGGCGTCCGGCAGCAGCAGCGGCAGCACGACCGACTGGGCGTGGTGCCCGACGTCGCCGTACAGCCGCAGCACGACCGTCTCGCCGGTGCCCGCGTCCGCGCCCACCCGTACCTCGGCGTCCAGCCGGGACTGCGTCCGGTCGCGGGGTGAACGCGAGACGCGCTTGACGACCACGAGCTTGCGCGAGGGGTGCTCGTGCGAGGCGTCGTTGGCGGCCTTCAGGGCGTCGTACGCGTTCTCCTCGTCCGTGACGATGACCAGCGTGAGCACCATGCCGACGGCCGGGGTGCCGATGGCCCTGCGGCCCTGCACCAGCGCCTTGTTGATCTTGCTGGCCGTGGTGTCCGTGAGGTCTATCTTCATGGCCGGCGCCAGCTCCGTCCGTCTCGCTCGAGCATCTCGTCCGCCTCGACGGGGCCCCACGTACCGGCCTGGTACTGGGCGGGCTTGCCGTTCCGGTCCCAGTACTCCTCGATCGGGTCGAGGATCTTCCAGGACAGTTCGACCTCCTCGGTGCGCGGGAAGAGGTTCGAGTCGCCGAGCAGCACGTCGAGGATCAGGCGTTCGTACGCCTCCGGGCTGGACTCCGTGAACGACTCCCCGTAGGCGAAGTCCATGGACACGTCCCGGATCTCCATCGAGGTGCCCGGCACCTTGGAGCCGAAGCGGACCGTGACGCCCTCGTCGGGCTGGACGCGGATGACGATCGCGTTCTTGCCCAGCTCCTCCGTCGCCGTGTGGTCGAAGGGGGAGTGCGGGGCCCGCTGGAAGACGACCGCGATCTCGGTCACCCGGCGGCCCAGCCGCTTGCCGGTGCGCAGGTAGAAGGGGACGCCCGCCCAGCGGCGGTTGTCGATCTCCACCTTGATCGCCGCGTACGTGTCGGTCTTCGACTTGCGGTCGATGCCGTCCTCTTCGAGGTAGCCGATGACCTTCGCACCGCCCTGCCAGCCGGCCGCGTACTGCCCGCGCACGGTGTCCTTGCCGAGGTCCTTCGGCAGCTTCACCGCGCCGAGCACCTTGGTCTTCTCGGCGGCCAGCGCGTCCGCGTCGAAGGAGGAGGGCTCCTCCATCGCCGTGAGGGCCAGCAGCTGGAGCAGGTGGTTCTGGATGACGTCCCGGGCGGCGCCGATGCCGTCGTAGTAGCCGGCCCGGCCGCCGATGCCGATGTCCTCGGCCATGGTGATCTGCACGTGGTCCACGAAGGACCGGTTCCAGATCGGCTCGAACATCGTGTTGGCGAAGCGCAGCGCCAGGATGTTCTGGACGGTCTCCTTGCCCAGGTAGTGGTCGATGCGGAAGACCTGGTCCGGGGCGAAGACCTCCTCGACGGTCGCGTTGAGCTCCTCGGCCGACCTCAGGTCGTGGCCGAAGGGCTTCTCGATGACCGCCCGCCGCCAGGAGCCGCTCGACTGGTCGGCCAGCTGGTGCTTCTTCAGCTGCTGGATGACCACCGGGAAGGCGGACGGGGGCACCGAGAGGTAGAAGGCGAAGTTGCCGCCGGTGCCCTGCGCCTTGTCCAGCTCGTCGATCGTGTCGCGCAGCCGCTCGAACGCCTCGTCGTCGTCGAAGGTGCCCTGGACGAAGCGCATCCCCTGGATGAGCTGCTGCCAGACCTCTTCACGGAACGGCGTCCGGGCGTGCTCCTTGACGGCGTCGTGGACCTCCTGTGCGAAGTCCTCGTGCTGCCACTCACGCCGGGCGAAACCGACCAGCGAGAAACCCGGCGGCAGCAGACCCCGGTTCGCGAGGTCGTACACGGCGGGCATGAGCTTCTTTCGTGACAAATCGCCCGTGACGCCGAAAATGACCAGGCCCGACGGCCCCGCGATACGCGGGAGCCGTCGGTCGGCGGGGTCACGCAGCGGGTTGCTGCTCGACAAGAGTTCAGCCCTCCGAAGGGGCGAGGCGCTGGAGCTCCGCCTCGGTCGACTTGAGCAGGTCGGTCCAGGACGCCTCGAACTTCTCGACGCCCTCTTCCTCCAGCAGCCGCACCACGTCGTCGTAGGCGATCCCGAGCTTCTCGACGGCGTCGAGGTCGGCGCGGGCCTGCTCGTAGGTGCCGGCGACCGCGTTGCCGCGGATCTCGCCGTGGTCCTCGGTGGCGAACAGGGTCGCCTCCGGCATGGTGTTCACCGTGTTCGGCGCCACCAGCTCGTCGACGTACAGCGTGTCCTTGTACGCCTTGTCCTTGACGCCGGTCGAGGCCCACAGCGGACGCTGCTTGTTGGCGCCCGCCTTCTCCAGCGCGCTCCAGCGGTCCGAGGAGAAGACCTCCTCGTACGCCTGGTAGGCGAGGCGCGCGTTGGCGACGCCGGCCTTGCCGCGCGCGGCCTTGGCCTCGTCGGTGCCCAGCGCGTCGATCCGCTTGTCGATCTCGGTGTCCACACGGGACACGAAGAAGGACGCCACGGAGTGGATCGTCGACAGGTCCAGGCCGCGCTCCCTGGCCTTCTCCAGGCCGGTCAGGAAGGCGTCCATGACCAGGCGGTACCGCTCCAGCGAGAAGATCAGCGTGACGTTGACGCTGATGCCCAGGCCGATGACCTCGGCGATCGCCGGGATGCCCGCCTCGGTCGCCGGGATCTTGATGAGCGTGTTCGGCCGGTCCACCAGCCAGGCCAGCTGCTTGGCCTCGGCGACCGTCGCGTGCGTGTTGTGCGCCAGGCGCGGGTCGACCTCGATCGACACCCGGCCGTCCTGGCCGCCGGTGGCGTCGAAGACCGGGCGCAGGATGTCGGCGGCGTCACGGACGTCCGCCGTCGTGATCATGCGGACGGCCTCTTCGACCGTGACCCTGCGGACGGCGAGGTCGGAGAGCTGCTGGTCGTAGCCGTCGCCCTCGGAGATCGCCTTCTGGAAGATGGACGGGTTGGTGGTGACGCCCACGACGTGCTGCTGGTCGATCAGCTCGGCGAGGTTGCCGGACGTGATCCGCTTGCGCGACAGGTCGTCCAGCCAGATCGCGACGCCCTCCTCGGAGAGGCGCTTCAGTGCGTCTGTCATGGAAATTGCATCTCCTACGTGTCGGATATGAGCGTCAGCGCTGGGCTGCGGCGATCGATTCCCGCGCCGCGGCGGCCACGTTCTCGGCAGTGAAGCCGAACTCGCGGAAGAGGACCTTGCCGTCGGCCGAAGCGCCGAAGTGCTCCAGGGAAACGATGCGACCGGCGTCGCCCACGTACTTGTGCCAGGTGAGACCGATCCCGGCCTCCACCGCGACACGCGCCTTGACCGCCGGCGGCAGGACGCTGTCCCGGTACCCCTGGTCCTGCTCCTCGAACCACTCCACGGACGGCATCGACACGACCCGCGTCGGCACACCGTCGGCTTCGAGCTGCTCACGCGCCTCGACGGCCACATGCACCTCGGAACCGGTGGCGACGAGCACCACCTCCGGCGTGCCCGTGGAGGCCTCGAACAGGACGTAACCGCCCTTGGCCGCGTCCTCGTTGGGCTCGTACGTCGGCACACCCTGGCGGGTCAGCGCGAGGCCGTGCGGGGCGCCCTTGCCGAAGACCTTGGTGTAGCGGCGCAGGATCTCGCGCCAGGCGATCGCCGTCTCGTTCGCGTCCGCCGGGCGGACCACGTTCAGGCCCGGGATCGCGCGCAGCGAGGCCAGGTGCTCGATCGGCTGGTGGGTGGGGCCGTCCTCGCCGAGACCGATGGAGTCGTGCGTCCACACGTACGTCACCGGCAGGTGCATCAGCGCGGACAGGCGGACCGCGTTGCGCATGTAGTCGGAGAAGACGAGGAACGTACCGCCGTAGATACGGGTGTTGCCGTGCAGCGCGATGCCGTTCATCTCCGCGGCCATGGAGTGCTCGCGGATGCCGAAGTGGATCGTGCGGCCGTACGGGTCCGCCTCCGGCAGCGGGTTGTCCGCCGGGAGGAACGACGACGTCTTGTCGATCGTCGTGTTGTTCGAGCCGGCCAGGTCGGCGGAGCCGCCCCACAGCTCGGGGATGACCGCGCCGAGCGCCTGGAGCACCTTGCCGGACGCGGCGCGCGTGGCGACGCCCTTGCCCGCCTCGAAGACCGGGATCTTCTCCTCCCAGCCGGCCGGCAGCTCACCCGCGGCGATGCGGTCGAACTCGGCGGCACGCTCCGGGTTGTTGTCGCGCCACTCCTGGAACGACTTCTCCCACTCGGCCTTGGCCTGACGGCCCCGCTCACCCAGCGCGCGGGTGTGCGCGAGGACCTCGTCGGCGACCTCGAAGGACTGCTCCGGGTCGAAGCCGAGGACCCGCTTGGTGGCCGCGACCTCGTCGTCGCCCAGCGCCGAGCCGTGCGCGGCCTCGGTGTTCTGGGCGTTCGGGGCGGGCCAGGCGATGATCGAGCGCATCGCGATGAAGGAGGGCCGGTCGGTGACCCGCTTGGCGGCCTCGATCGCGTCGTAGAGGGCGTGCGGGTCCAGGTCCCCGTCCGGCTTCGGGGCGACGCGCTGCACGTGCCAGCCGTACGCCTCGTAGCGCTTGACGGTGTCCTCGGAGACGGCCGTCTCGGTGTCGCCCTCGATGGAGATGTGGTTGTCGTCCCACAGGAGGATGAGGTTGCCGAGCTTCTGGTGGCCGGCCAGCGAGGACGCCTCCGCGGAGATGCCCTCCTGGAGGCAGCCGTCACCGGCGATGGCGAAGATGTAGTGGTCGAACGGGCTTTCGCCGGCCGCCGCGTCCGGGTCGAACAGGCCGCGCTCGTAGCGGGCGGCCATCGCCATGCCCACCGCGTTGGCCACGCCCTGCCCCAGCGGGCCGGTCGTCGTCTCGACACCCGTGGTGTGGCCGTACTCGGGGTGACCGGGGGTCTTGGAACCCCACGTCCGGAAGGACTTCAGGTCGTCCAGCTCCAGGCCGAAACCGGCCAGGTACAGCTGGGTGTAGAGGGTCAGGGACGAGTGGCCGGCGGACAGCACGAAGCGGTCGCGGCCGACCCAGTCGGCGTCCGCCGGATCGTGCCGCATCACCTTCTGGAAGAGGGTGTAGGCGGCAGGTGCCAGGCTCATCGCCGTACCCGGATGGCCGTTGCCGACCTTCTGTACGGCATCGGCGGCCAGGACGCGGGCGGTGTCCACGGCCCGCTGGTCCAGCTCGGTCCACTCGAGGTCTGTGGTGGTCGGCTTGGTGCTCACCCTGGGTCAGGGCTCCTCTCCACATGTCACGCATGTCGGAATGCCGGTGCACTGGGCGCCCCGGCCGTTGTCGAGCCTACCCCCGTAAGTACGTGCGTTTTTTCGAGCCATTACAGACTGCCGGGACTCATCGGGATCCGCCTCCCGACCGGGCCGTTCCCTAGTCGGCAAGTGAATACGGAGCCGCTCGTAAGAGTGCTCAACAGAGTGCCGCCGGGCTCGTCCGGGGGCGCCGTCCAACACGACCCCACCCCCGCGAAGGCCGGGGTATGGGCAACGTCTACAGTGGCGTGGTACGCGCGAGCTTTACCGGGACTTCACACGGGGGGCTTGCTGGGATGTCTCTGTAGGGGTGTGCGTGACGGCCGTCGAATCCCGTCCAGCGGGTGGGGGCACCTCCCGCGCCCTCAAGGCAGCGGGGGAGCGCAGGAGCTCGGGTCACCGGCCGTTCGGGGCCCGTGTCAAGGCGTTCGTGGCTCTGACCAAGCCTCGGATCATCGAGTTGCTCCTGATCACCACCGTGCCGGTGATGTTCCTGGCGCAGCAAGGGGTGCCCGACCTGACGCTGGTGTTGCTGACCTGCGTCGGCGGCTACCTCTCCGCGGGCGGCGCGAACGCGCTGAACATGTACATCGACCGGGACATCGACGCGCTGATGGACCGCACCTCGCAGCGCCCGCTGGTCACCGGCATGGTCAGCCCGCGCGAGTGCCTCGTCTTCGGCATCACCCTCGCGGTCGTCTCGACGCTGCTGTTCGGCCTGGCCGTCAACTGGCTGTCGGCCTGGCTGTCGCTCGGAGCGCTGCTCTTCTACGTGGTCGTCTACACGATGATCCTCAAGCGCCGTACCTCGCAGAACATCGTGTGGGGCGGCATCGCCGGCTGCCTCCCCGTGCTCATCGGCTGGTCGTCCGTCACGAACTCCATGTCGTGGGCGCCGGTCATCCTCTTCCTCGTGATGTTCTTCTGGACCCCGCCGCACTACTGGCCGCTGTCCATGAAGGTGCGGGAGGACTACGCGCGCGTGGGGGTACCGATGCTGCCGGTCGTCGCCTCCAACAAGGCGGTCGCCAAGCAGATCGTGCTCTACAGCTGGATGATGGTCGCGGTCTCGCTGCTGCTGACCCCGCTCGGCTACACCGGCTGGTTCTACACGGCGGTCGCGCTGGTGGCCGGCGGCTTCTGGCTGTGGGAGGCGCACGGGCTGCAGAACCGGGCCAGGGCCGAGGTGACCGGCGCCAAGCTCAAGGAGATGCGGCTGTTCCACTGGTCGATCACCTACGTGTCCCTCCTCTTCGTGGCGGTCGCGGTCGACCCCTTCCTCCGCTGACCGCCTCGTCGTACGACGTCCCGGGCGGGGTGCGTGGCCAAGGCCACGCACCCCGCCCGTCGCCGTTTGATCTACCCGTCGGTAGCATCCTGGCCATGGCAGACACGCAGCAGGTTGACGAGGGCACCGACGCCAAGCGGGCCGCGCGCGCCGAGCGCAAGGCGGCCCGCCTCGCCCGGCAGATCACCGCCTTCTCCACGGCACACGGCGGAGCCGAGGGCCAGATCGCCTACCTCGGCGAGCGCGGCGCGCGGATCGTGCTCGTGGGCGGGGACGGCGGCTGGGGCGATCTGGTGGCCCCCTCGTACGAGATCGCCGAGAAGGCGGTGGAGAAGTCCGGGATCACCGTGCACGAGGCTTTCGACGGCGAGTTCGCGGCCAGGGTGCGGACCGGGCCGTACGAGTGGACGCGGATGGCCGGGATCCAGGTGGGCGGTCCGAGCAACACCTGACGCCGGGTTCACCCGTTAGGCCGCGAGGAGGACCGCAGGAGAACGCGGTCCTCGGACGTGGTCCGCTCACGGGGAGTCCGGATGATCGAAACGCCGTGCCTCGTGGACCAGTACTGCCACGGCGTACTGAGAACGGAGCTGGGCCTCGGCACCTTCGAGGCCCAGCTGGCCCGCACCGAGGGGCCGCCCGCGGCGGGCACCACGCTCTTCGACACCCAGACCGGCTTCGCGGTACGCCGCTGGTGCCCCCCGCTCCTGGGTCTGGAACCGCACTGCCCGCCCGCCCGCTACCTGGCCCGGCGCCGTGAGCTCGGCGTCCTGGAAGCGGGCCGCCGGTTACTGCGCGGCAGCGGCATCACGACGTATCTGGTCGACACCGGGCTGCCCGGCGACCTCACCGGACCCGGCGAGCTGGCCTCCGCGGCGGCTGCCGAGGCCCGTGAGATCGTGCGGCTGGAACTCCTCGCCGAACAGGTCGCCGACACCTCCGGCACCGTCGAGTCCTTCCTCGCCAACCTCGCCGAGTCGGTGCACGCGGCCGCCGTGCACGCCGTGGCCTTCACCTCCGTGGCGGGCGTCCGGCACGGACTCGCGCTCGTGCCCGAGCCGCCGGGACCGGGCGAGGTACGGGGCGCGGCGGGCCGCTGGCTCGCCGGACGCCGGGTGGGCGGGGAGCTGAGCGACCCGGTGCTGCTCCGGCACCTGCTGTGGATCGCGGTCGCCTCCGGCCGGCCCCTCCAGCTGCACGCCGGGCTCCGCGAACCGGGCCTGCGGACCGACCGCACCGACCCGGTGCTGCTGACCGACTTCGTCCGGGCCACGGCCGGGCTGGGCACCGACCTCGTCCTGCTGCACAGCTACCCGTACCACCGGCAGGCCGCCCACCTCGCCAGGGTCTTCCCGCATGTGTACGCCGACGCGGGCGCCGCCCTGGTGCACACCGGCGCCCGGGCCGCGGCCGTCCTCGCGGAGATCCTGGAGCTGGCCCCCTTCGGCAAGATCCTCTTCTCCAGCGGGGCCCAGGGCCTGCCCGAGCTGCACGTGGTCGGCGCTCGGCTGTTCCGCGAGGCCCTGGGACGGGTGCTGGGCACCTGGGCCGCCGAGGGGGTGTGGTCGTCGGCGGACGCCCAGCGGGTGGCGGGGCTGATCGCGGCGGGCAACGCGCGGCGGGTGTACCGGCTGGGCGGCTGAGGAGCGGGCCGCCCGTCGCGACGGACGGCGTACACCGCCCGCGCGCCGGGTGGTCGGTACAGGTCCGTACGTACGCGCTCGCGGGCCGGGCGGGTCCGCCGCGGCGCGCGCTGCCGTCAGCCGGCGGCGTGCTCCAGCCGTTCGCCGGCGGCGGGAGCCGGAAGGTCCGCGTCGGTGTCACGGCGTTCCCGCAGCGACAGCAGGACCCGCACCACCCAGATCCACATCACGGCGGAGCCCAGCATGTGCAGGCCGACCAGGATCTCGGGAAGGTCGGTGAAGTACTGGACGTAGCCGATGACGCCCTGTGCGAGCAGGATCAGGAAGAGTTCACGGGTCCGCGCCAGCGGCCCCTCCGGGGCGTCGACCGCCTTGAGGACGAACCACAGGGCGAACGTCAGCGACACCACGATCCACGCCAGCACCGCGTGCACCTTGCTCACGGTCTCCCAGTCCAGCGGCATCCGCTCGACCTCGCTGGAGTCGCCCGCGTGCGGTCCCGCGCCGGTCACGACCGTGCCGACCAGGATCAGCAGCACGGCGGCGGCGACCAGGCACCACACCAGCTGCCGCACGGCCTTGCCGACCAGGGGACGGGGCGCCGCGTCGCCCTCCCGGGTGCGCTGCCACATCACCGTGGCGACCGCGATCAGGGCCGACGTCGCCACGAAGTGCGCCGCGACGGTGTACGGGTTGAGACCGACGAGCACCACGATGCCGCCGAGGACCGCGTTGCTCATCACGATCCAGAACTGCGCCCAGCCCAGCCGGGTCAGACCGCGCCGGTACGGCTTCTCGGAGCGCGCGGCGATGATCGCCCAGCCGACCGCCGCGCACAGCACGTACGTCAGCATGCGGTTGCCGAACTCGATGGCCCCGTGGAAGCCCATCGCGCTGGTGGTGGTCAGTGAGTCGTCGGTGCACTTGGGCCAGGTCGGGCAGCCGAGCCCGGACCCGGTGAGCCGCACCGCGCCCCCGGTGACCACGATGAGCACCGCCATCACGAGCGCGGTGAGGGCCGCCCGCCGGACCGTCCGAGGAGTCGGGGTCCAGCGTGCGGCGATGAAGGCGAGCGGGTTGCGGACGGCCGCTACGGCGTCGGCGCGGGTCACGTTTGGCACGCGTCCCATCGTAGGGGGCCGCTTGTGCACGCTTTCACGAGGGTCCCGCCGGCCTACTCCCAGCGGAAGAACCGTCCGGCGGCGGCCAGTCCGACGACCGCCCACACGGCGAGGATCCCCAGGTCGGCCCAGGGAATCCCGGTGCCGTGCCGCAGCACGTCGCGCAGGCCGTCCGACAGGGCCGAGACGGGCAGCAGCGCCAGGACGTCCTGGGCGGCGGCCGGGAACCTGTCCAGCGGGACGATGACGCCGCCGCCCACGAGCAGCAGCAGGAAGACCAGGTTGGCGGCGGCCAGGGTCGCCTCCGCCCTCAGCGTGCCCGCCATCAGCAGACCGAGGCCGGAGAAGGCGGCGGTCCCCAGGACCAGCAGGAGGACGACGACGAGCGGGTTGCCGTGCGGCGACCAGCCCAGGCCGAACGCGATCGCCGTCAGGAGGATCACCTGGAGAAGCTCGGTGACCAGGACGGAGAGCGTCTTCGCGGTCATCAGACCCCAGCGGGGCAGCGGGGAGGAGGCGAGGCGCTTCAGGACGCCGTAGCGGCGCTCGAAACCCGTCGCGATGGCCTGGCCGGTGAACGCCGTCGACATCACCGCGAGCGCCAGGATGCCGGGGGCGAGGAAGTCCACCGCCTCGCCGGCGCCGGTGTCGACGATGTCCACCGTGCTGAACAGGAGCAGCAGCAGGGTGGGGATCGCGACCGTCAGCAGCAGCTGCTCGCCGTTGCGCAGCAGCATCCTCGTCTCCAGCACCGCCTGCGCCGCGATCATGCGGGGCAGCGGCGCCGCGCCCGGCTTCGGGGTGTACGCACCCGTGGCGGCGGTGGTCATGAGCGCAGCTCCTTGCCGGTGAGCTCCAGGAAGACGTCTTCCAGGGTGTGCCGTTCCACGGAGATCCGCTCCGGCATCACCCCGTGCTGGGCGCACCACGAGGTGACCGTGGCGAGCAGTTGCGGGTCGATCTTGCCGACGACCCGGTACGAGCCCGGCGTCAGCTCCGCGGCCGTGCTGTCGGCGGGGAGCGCCTTCAGCAGGGAGCCGACGTCCAGCCCGGGACGGCCGCTGAAGCGGAGCGTGTTCTCGGCGCCGCCGCGGCACAGCTCCTCGGGAGAGCCCTGGGCGATCACCCGGCCCGCGTCGATGATCGCGACGTCGTCGGCGAGCTGCTCGGCCTCGTCCATGTGGTGGGTGGTGAGGATCACGGAGACGCCGTCGGCGCGCAGGTCGCGGATCAGGTCCCAGGTGGCGCGGCGGGCCTGCGGGTCGAGGCCGGCGGTCGGCTCGTCCAGGAAGACCAGTTCCGGGCGGCCGACGACCGCCATGGCGAGCGCGAGGCGCTGCTGCTGGCCACCCGACAGGCGCCGGTACGTGGTCCGGCCGCAGCCGCCCAGTCCCAGGCGCTCGATCAGCGCGTCCACGTCGAGCGGGTGGGCGTGCAGCCCGGCCATGTGCCGGAGCATCTCGTCGGCCCGGGCGCCCGAGTACACGCCCCCGGACTGGAGCATCACGCCGATGCGCGGGTGCAGCTCACGGGCCTGCCCCACCGGGTCGAGGCCCAGGACGCGCACCGTGCCGGAGTCGGGTCTGCGGTACCCCTCGCAGGTCTCGACCGTGGTCGTCTTGCCGGCGCCGTTGGGACCGAGGACGGCGGTCACGCCCGCCCGGGCCACCAGGTCGAGGCCGTCCACCGCGGTCTTCCCGCCGTACCGCTTCACCAGGGCCTGGACCTGGACCACGGGGTCACTTCGCATGGGTCCAGAGTCTAGGTTCGCGGACGGCGGCACCGGCGGGCGGGTGCGAGATCTCCACTCCCGCCGGCCGGCGCCGGGCCGGCCGGGTCTCAGATCTCCTCCTCGCGCGAGCGGTGCACCGCCAGCCACCGCTTCGCGTACGCCACCGCGTCCGCCACGGGGAACAGCCGCACCTGCGCCGCGCCCACCGTCCCCCGTACGACCGGATGGTCCCGCTCGAAGTCGTACCCCAGTTCGTCGAAGCGGTCCGAGCTGACCGACACCTCGGTGACCACCTCCCAGCCCGTGGGGCCCGGCCGGCCGACCTTCACGCGCGGCGACGGCACGCGGTACTCGGCCAGGTGGAAGCTGGTGCAGGTGTCGTAGCCGGCGCCCAGCAGCAGGACCCGGGCGCCGAGCGCCTCCAGGCGGGCCAGCGGGCTGCGCTCGCCCAGCCGGCAGTCCGGCGCGTGCCCCCCGACGATCTCCGCGGCGCGCGGGCCGAGGGCCGCGAACGACGTCTGCGGGTGCGCGCTGCGCAGGGCGCCCGGCCACGTCCGTACGGTCTCCGGGACCACGCCCACCCCTCGGGCCGGCGTGACCTGGGGGTCGTAGGCGGGCATCGTGGCCCGGATCGTGTCCCACCACTCCTCGGGCACCGGCGGGTTGCTCCACAGGGCCGGGTCCGAGAGGTCGCCGGACTGGGTCGGGACCACGAGGGTGCCGTCCGGACCGAGCGTGTCGAGCAGGCCCTGGATGACCGCCACGGCTCCTCCGCACACCCAGCCGAGTGAGCTGAGGGAGGAGTGCACGAGGACGGTCTCGCCGGGTCGCACACCCAGTTCGCGCAGCTGGGCGGCGAGGGTGTCCCGGGTGACAAGAGGGCCGGTCGGAGGGGGTGTGGACATGGTTCGGGAGTGTCCCCGACTCGGCCCCGGGACGCCACCCGTTTGATCGATCAAAGTCGTTCTCGCAGGTCAGATTAGGTATGCCTAAGTGACGCAGGGCACCGTCCGCGGGCCTGGACGCCGCTTGCCTGCCCCAGAGGAATTACGCAACAATGGCGTTGTGAAAAACGTCGGAGAGGCTCGGGAGACCCCCACGGGGGCCCCTCAGGAGGAACTCGCGACCGGTGAGCGCTCGACGCGCAACCGGGTCGCGCGGTCCATCCTGGACCACGGGCCGTCGACCGTCGCCGAGCTCGCCGGACGCCTCGGCCTCACCCAGGCCGCCGTCCGCCGCCACCTCGACGCGCTGGCCGCCGACGATGTCGTGCAGGCACGCGAGCAGCGGGTCTACGGCGCCCGGACCCGCGGGCGTCCCGCCAAGGTCTTCGCGCTCACCGACTGCGGCCGTGACGCCTTCGACCAGTCCTACGACACGCTGGCCGTGGACGCGCTGAGCTGGATCGCCGAGCGCGAGGGCGGGCAGGAGGCGGTCACCGCCTTCGCCCGGGCCCGGATCGCCGCCCAGGCGGGCGCCTACCGCAAGGCGGTGGAGGGTGTCGCCCCGGACCAGCGCGCCGAAGCCCTCGCCAAGGCGCTGAGCGCGGACGGGTACGCTGCTACGGCGCGCAGCGCGCCCCTGCCCCAGAAGGGCGAGCAGCTCTGCCAGCACCACTGCCCGGTCGCCCATGTCGCGGAGAAGTTCCCCCAGCTGTGCGAGGCGGAGACGGAGTTCTTCGCCGAGCTGCTCGGGACGCACGTCCAGCGACTGGCGACCATCGCGCACGGCGACGGCGTCTGCACGACGTTCATCCCCAGGATTTCCCACACCACTGACATCGCATCCGCAAGCACGGCCGGGAGGAACCCCGCATGACGCTCCCCACGGAGACTGCCCACCCCGAACTCGAGGGCCTGGGTAAGTACGAATACGGCTGGGCCGACTCCGACACGGCCGGCGCCTCTGCGAAGCGCGGCATCAACGAGGACGTCGTCCGCGACATCTCCTCGAAGAAGAGCGAGCCGGAGTGGATGACCAAGCTTCGCCTCAAGGGCCTGCGCCTCTTCGAGAAGAAGCCCATGCCCAACTGGGGATCGGACCTGTCGGGCATCGACTTCGACAACATCAAGTACTTCGTGCGTTCCACGGAGAAGCAGGCGGAGTCCTGGGAGGACCTGCCCGAGGACATCAAGAACACGTACGACAAGCTCGGCATCCCCGAGGCGGAGAAGCAGCGCCTCGTCGCCGGTGTCGCGGCCCAGTACGAGTCCGAGGTCGTCTACCACCAGATCCGCGAGGACCTGGAGGAGCAGGGCGTCATCTTCCTCGACACCGACACCGCGCTGAAGGAGCACCCGGAGCTCTTCAAGGAGTACTTCGGCACCGTCATCCCGGTCGGCGACAACAAGTTCGCGTCGCTGAACACCGCGGTGTGGTCCGGCGGCTCCTTCATCTACGTGCCGCCGGGCGTGAACGTCGAGATCCCGCTCCAGGCCTACTTCCGCATCAACACGGAGAACATGGGCCAGTTCGAGCGGACCCTGATCATCGTCGACGAGGGCGCCTACGTGCACTACGTCGAGGGCTGTACCGCCCCGATCTACAAGTCGGACTCGCTGCACTCCGCGGTCGTCGAGATCATCGTCAAGAAGAACGCCCGCTGCCGTTACACGACCATCCAGAACTGGTCGAACAACGTCTACAACCTGGTCACCAAGCGCGCCGTGGCGTACGAGGGCGCGACCATGGAGTGGATCGACGGCAACATCGGCTCCAAGGTGACGATGAAGTACCCGGCCGTCTACCTGATGGGCGAGCACGCCAAGGGCGAGACCCTCTCCATCGCCTTCGCGGGCGAGGGCCAGCACCAGGACGCCGGCTCCAAGATGGTCCACATGGCGCCGAACACCTCCTCCAACATCGTCTCCAAGTCGGTGGCGCGCGGTGGCGGCCGTACGTCCTACCGTGGTCTCGTCGAGATCGGCGAGGGCGCCCACGGCTCCAAGTCCAACGTGCTGTGCGACGCGCTGCTCGTCGACACGATCTCGCGCTCCGACACGTACCCGTACGTGGACGTCCGCGAGGACGACGTGTCCATGGGCCACGAGGCGACCGTCTCCAAGGTCTCCGAGGACCAGCTCTTCTACCTGATGAGCCGCGGTCTGACCGAGTTCGAGGCGATGGCGATGATCGTGCGCGGCTTCGTCGAGCCGATCGCGAAGGAGCTGCCCATGGAGTACGCGCTGGAGCTGAACCGGCTGATCGAGCTGCAGATGGAAGGCGCGGTCGGCTAAGACCCGCCCCGAAGCAGCCGCCAGATTTCTTGACGTAGGAAGAGAGCAGACCGACAGCCATGGCTGAGGCTCAGCAGAACATCCCGGTGGGGTCCACCACCGCCGGCCAGATCGCGGTGGCCGCCGAGTCGACCGTCGCCACGCGCATGAGCGCGCCCCCGTCCTTCGAGGTGGCGGACTTCCCGGTCCCGCACGGCCGCGAGGAGGAGTGGCGGTTCACGCCGCTGGAGCGGCTGCGCGGGCTGCACGACGGCACCGCGGTCGCCACCGGCGACGGCCTGAAGGTCGACATCGAGGCACCCGAGGGTGTCCTCGTGGAGACCGTCGGCCGTGACGACGCGCGCCTCGGCAAGGCGGGCACCCCGGTGGACCGCGTCGCCGCCCAGGCGTACTCGGCGTTCGAGAAGGCCGGCGTGATCACCGTCCCCAAGGAGACGGTCCTCACCGAGCCGATCCGGATCGCCGTGCACGGCGAGGGCGGGACCGCCTACGCCCACCAGGTCGTCGAGCTGGGTGCCTTCGCCGAGGCCGTCGTCGTCATCGACCACACCGGTGACGCGGTGCTCGCCGCCAACGTCGACTACGTCCTCGGGGACGGCGCCAAGCTGACCGTCGTCTCCGTCCAGGACTGGGACGACAAGGCCGTGCACGTGGCCCAGCACAACGCGCTGATCGGCCGGGACGCCACCTTCAAGTCGTTCGTGGTCACCTTCGGCGGCGACCTCGTCCGCCTCCACCCGCGCGTCGCCTACGCCGGCCCCGGCGGCGAGGCCGAGCTCTTCGGCCTGTACTTCACCGACGCCGGCCAGCACCAGGAGCACCGCCTCCTCGTCGACCACAACACCCCGCACTGCAAGTCGAACGTCGCCTACAAGGGCGCGCTCCAGGGCGAGGGCGCCCACGCGGTGTGGATCGGTGACGTCCTCATCGAGGCCACGGCCGAGGGCACGGACACGTACGAGATGAACCGGAACCTGGTTCTGACCGACGGCGCCCGCGTGGACTCGGTGCCGAACCTGGAGATCGAGACCGGCGAGATCGTCGGCGCGGGTCACGCCTCGGCGACCGGCCGCTTCGACGACGAGCAGCTCTTCTACCTGATGGCCCGCGGTATCTCCGCCGACGACGCCCGCCGCCTGGTGGTCCGCGGCTTCTTCGCGGAACTGGTCCAGCAGATCGGTGTCGACGACATCGAGGAGCGCCTTCTCGTGAAGATCGACGAGGAGCTGGAGGCGTCCGTCTGATGGCCGCTTTCGTACGCGTCTGTGGGCTGGGCGAGCTGGCGGAGGACACCCCGAAGCGGGTGGAACTCGACGGCACGCCGGTCTCGGTCGTGCAGACCGAGGGGGAGGTGTTCGCGATCCACGACATCTGCTCGCACGCGAACGTCTCGCTCTCCGAGGGCGAGGTGGAGGACTGCCAGATCGAGTGCTGGCTGCACGGCTCCAGCTTCGACCTGCGCACCGGCAAACCGTCCGGCCTTCCCGCGACGCGTCCCGTCCCCGTATATCCCGTAAAGATCGAAGGGGACGACGTGTTCGTCTCCCTCACCCAGGAGTCCTGAGGTACCCATGGCAACGCTTGAAATCCGAGACCTGCACGTCACCGTCGAGGTCGAGAACGGTACGAAGGAAATCCTCAAGGGTGTCGACCTCACCGTGAAGCAGGGCGAGACGCACGCCATCATGGGCCCGAACGGCTCCGGCAAGTCGACGCTCGCCTACTCGCTCGCGGGGCACCCGAAGTACACCGTCACCGGCGGCACCGTCACCCTCGACGGTGAGGACGTCCTGGCGATGGAGGTCGACGAGCGCGCCCGCGCGGGCCTGTTCCTCGCGATGCAGTACCCGGTCGAGGTCCCCGGCGTCTCGGTCTCCAACTTCCTCCGTACGTCCGCCACGGCCATCCGCGGCGAGGCCCCCAAGCTGCGCACCTGGGTGAAGGAGGTCAAGGAGGCCATGACGCGCCTCAACATGGACCCGGCCTTCGCCGAGCGCAACGTCAACGAGGGCTTCTCCGGCGGTGAGAAGAAGCGTCACGAGATCCTCCAGCTGGAGCTGCTCAAGCCGAAGGTCGCGATCCTCGACGAGACCGACTCCGGCCTGGACGTCGACGCCCTGCGCGTGGTCTCCGAGGGCGTCAACCGCGTCCGCGAGAGCGGCGAGGTGGGCACCATGCTCATCACGCACTACACGCGCATCCTGCGCTACATCAAGCCCGACTACGTCCACGTGTTCTCCGGCGGCCGCATCGTCGAGTCCGGTGGCGCCGAGCTCGCGGACAAGCTGGAGAACGAGGGCTACGAGGCCTACACGAAGGGCGGAGTATCAGCGTGACGCAGCTGCCGGGTCTCCTCGACACCGAGGCGCTCCGCAAGGACTTCCCCATCCTGGACCGGCAGGTCCACGACGGTAAGAAGCTCGTGTACCTGGACAACGCGGCGACCTCGCAGAAGCCGCGCCAGGTCCTGGACGCCCTGAGTGAGTACTACGAGCGCTACAACGCCAACGTCCACCGCGGTGTGCATGTGCTCGCCGAGGAGGCCACGGCACTGTACGAGGGCGCGCGCGACAAGGTCGCCGCCTTCATCAACGCGCCGAGCCGCGACGAGGTGATCTTCACCAAGAACGCCTCCGAGTCGCTCAACCTCGTGGCGAACATGCTGGCCTGGGCCGACGAGCCCTACCGCGTGGACTCCGAGACCGAGATCGTCATCACGGAGATGGAGCACCACTCCAACATCGTGCCCTGGCAGCTGCTCGCGCAGCGCACGGGCGCGAAGCTGAGGTGGTTCGGCCTGACCGACGACGGCCGGCTCGACCTGTCCAACATCGACGAGATCATCACCGAGAAGACGAAGATCGTCTCCTTCGTGCTGGTGTCCAACATCCTCGGCACGGTGAACCCCGTCGAGGCGATAGTGCGCCGCGCGCAGGAGGTCGGCGCGCTGGTCTGCATCGACGCCTCGCAGGCCGCGCCGCACATGCCGATGGACGTGCAGGCCCTGCAGGCCGACTTCGTGGCCTTCACCGGCCACAAGATGTGCGGCCCGACGGGTATCGGCGTCCTGTGGGGCCGGCAGGAGCTGCTGGAGGACCTGCCCCCGTTCCTGGGCGGCGGCGAGATGATCGAGACGGTGTCGATGCACTCGTCGACCTACGCTCCCGCCCCGCACAAGTTCGAGGCGGGCACGCCCCCCATCGCGCAGGCGGTGGGTCTGGGAGCGGCGATCGACTATCTGTCGGCGATCGGCATGGACAAGATCCTCGCCCACGAGCACGCGCTCACCGAGTACGCGGTGAAGAAGCTCGGCGAGGTCCCGGACCTCAGGATCATCGGCCCGGCCACGGCCGAGGACCGGGGCGCGGCGATCTCCTTCACGCTCGGCGACATCCACCCGCACGACGTGGGCCAGGTCCTCGACGAGCAGGGCATCGCGGTCCGGGTCGGCCACCACTGCGCCCGGCCGGTCTGCCTGCGGTACGGAATTCCTGCGACCACGCGAGCGTCGTTCTATCTGTACTCCACGCCGGCCGAGATCGACGCGCTGGTCGACGGCCTGGAGCACGTACGGAACTTCTTCGGCTGAGGGGCGTGCTGGAACCGTGAAGCTGGATTCGATGTACCAGGAAGTCATCCTGGACCACTACAAGCACCCGCACGGGCGGGGCTTGCGGGACGGCGACGCCGAGGTGCACCACGTCAACCCGACGTGCGGTGACGAGATCACGTTGCGGGTGAAGTACGACGGCACGACGATCAGCGACGTCTCGTACGAGGGCCAGGGCTGCTCGATCAGCCAGGCCTCCGCCTCCGTACTGAACGACCTGCTGGTCGGCAAGGACCTGGCGGACGCGCGCAGGATCCAGGAGACCTTCCTGGAGCTGATGCAGTCCAAGGGCCGGATCGAGCCCGACGACGCGATGGAGGAGGTGCTGGAGGACGCGGTCGCGTTCGCCGGTGTCTCCAAGTACCCGGCGCGGGTGAAGTGCGCTCTCCTCAGCTGGATGGCGTGGAAGGACGCGACGGCCCAGGCCCTGGGCGGAGCCGACGCCGAAAGGAAGACCGCATGAGCGAGACCGTTGAGATGAAGCCGGCCTCGGAGGAAGAACTCCGCGAGGCGCTGTACGACGTCGTCGACCCCGAACTGGGCATCGACGTCGTCAACCTGGGGCTGATCTACGGCATCCACGTCGACGACGCGAACATCGCGACGATCGACATGACCCTGACCTCGGCGGCCTGTCCGCTGACGGATGTCATCGAGGACCAGGCCAAGTCCGCCACGGACGGCCTCGTCAACGAGCTGCGCATCAACTGGGTCTGGATGCCGCCGTGGGGCCCCGACAAGATCACGGACGACGGCCGGGAGCAGCTGCGGGCGCTCGGGTTCAACGTCTGAGATCCGCGAGCGGCAGCGAACGGCGACGCCTTCGGGCGTCGCCGTTTCTCATGCTCAGGCCAGCCCGCCCACCAGGTGGAACGCCGAGTCCGCCTGGTACAGGCTGCTTCGCTGGTACGACTCCAGGCGGAGCGTGAAGTCCTTGTGGCGCAGGAAGCGGCCGGGGTAGTTGACCGACTCCAGCGTGACGGCGCCGGACACCGGTGAGGTGCGGGGGCAGAACGTGGCGTCCTGCTCGAAGAGGGAGGAGCCGTCGTCGCGGTCCGCGCGGAGAACGAAGTCGCGGTGGCGCAGGTACCTCCCGTCGGAGGTGGCGAAGGACCGGCAGGAGCTGTCGGCCAGGCCCTTGACCAGCTTGAAGGTGGAGTCGTCGCGGGATTCCGAGCCGCCGGCCGGGTCGAGCCGCACCAGGCCGCCGCTGACGTGCCAGTAGCGGTCGGGGTAGTTCGCCGAGCGGACCGAGCGCCAAGCCGTCGCCGGTTTCGGGGCGGACGGGCCGGGCCGGGGGGCGTGGGACCGGGGCGGACCGGCGGGCGGGGGAGCGGAGGGCGAGCCCGGGGGTGCGGAGGCGGAGCCCTGGGGTGCGGAGGCGCTGGTGGGTGTCCGGGCGGACGGGGTGGCGCGCTGCTCGCCGGGCGTCGGAGCGGCCGTCGGGGAGGGGGTGCCGTAGGAGATCAGGCCGGGCCCGCTCGGGTCCGCGGCGGACGCCCGGCCCGGGGCGGCCGCCGGGCCGTCCGCCTGTCGCTCGGTCACGACGATCGCCGTCACGCAGGCGGCGACCGTGGCGATCGCCAGCGCGCCGGCCAGCCACAGCCGCCGCGTTCCCGGCACCCGGGAGGCGTCCGGCGACCAGCCGGTCTCCCATGGCTGATGCTGCGGGGGCCGGGACTTGCTCTCTGGCATGCGCGGTTCCTCCAGCGGCGCCCGAGGCGCCGGCTGCGGCCATGACGGGGATGTAGGTGAACGGTGGAACACTAGTGGAGCCGGTGAACTGGCGGCAGCCGTTTGCGGTGACCGGTTTTCGTAGGGTGCGGTGACCGGTTTCCGTGGGGTGCGGCGGAGCGGTTTTCACAGCTTTCCGTCCTCGGCCGCTGCCGGGGTTCCGTGCCGCCCCCCTGCCGGGGCCCCGCCCCCGCCCCCTGCCCGGGGTTCGCGCCTGCCCCCAGACGTGTCCCCGGACGTGTCCATGGACCCCAGGGCAACCGGTCGGCCCGGTCCCGCAGGAGTGTCCCGCCCGGTACCTGAGACGTGGCGTTCGCTGGTTGGCCTCCCTGGGGGCCCGCCGGTTAGGTTGCCCTCATGACCGACACGACTGCTCCTCGTACCACCGGCGCTGTTGCCGCCGGGCTCGCCACCATCGCCGCCGACGGCACTGTTCTCGACACCTGGTTCCCCGCGCCCGAGCTCGTCCCCGAGCCGGGACCGTCCGGCACCGAGCGGCTGACCGCCGAGCGGGCCGTGGAGGCGCTCGGCGAGGGTGCCGCGAAGGCGATCGGGCCCGATGCCCGCCGGGGTGTCGAGGTCGTCGCGGTCCGTACGGTCATCTCCTCGCTGGACGAGAAGCCGATCGACGCGCACGACGTCTACCTGCGCCTGCACCTCCTCTCGCACCGGCTCGTCAAGCCGCACGGCCAGAGCCTGGACGGCGTCTTCGGCTTCCTCGCCAACGTGGCCTGGACCTCGCTCGGCCCGGTCGCGGTCGACGACATCGAGAAGGCGCGGCTGAACGCCCGCGCCGAGGGGCTGCACCTCCAGGTGACGTCCGTCGACAAGTTCCCGCGGATGACGGACTACGTCGCCCCCAAGGGCGTCCGGATCGCCGACGCCGACCGGGTGCGGCTCGGCGCGCACCTGGCCGAGGGCACCACCGTCATGCACGAGGGCTTCGTCAACTTCAACGCGGGCACGCTCGGCACGTCGATGGTCGAGGGCCGGATCTCCGCCGGTGTCGTGATCGGCGACGGGTCCGACATCGGCGGTGGCGCCTCCACCATGGGCACGCTGTCCGGCGGCGGCAACGTGATCATCTCCATCGGCGAGCGCTGCCTGATCGGCGCCGAGGCGGGCGTCGGCATCGCGCTCGGCGACGAGTGCGTGGTCGAGGCCGGTCTGTACGTCACCGCCGGCACCCGCGTGACCATGCCCGACGGTCAGATCGTCAAGGCCCGTGAGCTGTCCGGCGCCTCCCACATCCTGTTCCGCCGCAACTCGGTCACCGGCGCCGTCGAGGCCCGCCCGAACAACGCGGTCTGGGGCGGGCTGAACGAGGTCCTGCACAGCCACAACTGAGTACGTCACCGACGGGCCCGCGAGAATCACGTACGGGTTACTCAGCGTGACCTTTTAGTGGTTTCGGCAGATGAACGGGTGGACTCAGTGTCCGATCAGACGCCGAAACGACGAATGAGGGGCCGGAGCGATGAGGAACGAGCAGGCGAAGCGCGTGGCGCGTTGGCTGACCGGGGTGCTGACCCTGGCGGCGGTGTGCTGGCTGCCGGCGGGAACCGCGTACGCCGACGAGACCAACACCGCCTCGCACAACGGCCCGCGGGTCGCACTGGTCAACGTCGGCCAGGTGGACGACCCGATGGAGGACGTCCTGGAGCATCTGCTGCTGATCGGCGACGGGTACTCCTGGAACTGAGCGCGCCAGCCGTGGGCCGGGGCCCGTACCGCATCCGTGCGGTACGGGCCCCGGCGCGTCCGGCCGGGACAACGTTCCCGTACGACGGCGGCAGGAGCGGGAGGCCGTCTTCGCGCGCCGCTGATCAGTCCGTGAGGAGCGACTGGTACGCCGTCAGCAGTCCGTCGGCCGCCTCGCGGCCGGCGGGCCGCAGGGGTGCGCGGACCGGGCCCGCGGGCAGGCCGAGAGCGCCGAGCAGGGCCTTGACGGTGACCGTGCCGGGCAGGCCGGACGCCATCACCGACTCGATGAGAGGCGTGGCGTGCCGCTGGAGACGGGCCGCGCCGGCGGTGTCGCCCGCGTCGAAGGCGTCCAGGACGGCGCGGAGCTGCCGCGGGACCACGTTCGCGACGGTGCTGACGTACCCCGCGGCGCCCACCGCGTACAGGGCGAGATTGTGCTCGTCGCAGCCCGCGTAGTACGCCAGATCCGTGCGGGCGAGGACCTTCTGGGCGCCGAGGAAGTCGTGGGAACAGTCCTTGACCGCGACGATCCGGGGGTGCCCGGCGAGCCGGAGGACCGTCTCGGGCTCGATGCGGGTGCCGGTGCGCTCCGGGATGTCGTACAGCACGAGCGGCAGGCCGCAGGCGTCCGCGACCTCCCTGAAATGCGCCTCCAGCGCCTCCTGCGGGGGCCTGCTGTAGTACGGGCTGACCACCAGCAGACCGTCGGCGCCCGCCTTCTCGGCGGCCAGGGCCAGCTCGACGGTGTGCCGGGTGTCGAAGGTGCCGACGCCCGCCACGATCGACGCCCGCCCGCCCACCGCCTCGCGCACGGCGGCGATCAGGGCGGCCTTCTCGGTGTCCGTCGTGGTCGGCGACTCACCCGTCGTCCCGGACAGGACCAGACCGTCGCAGCCCTCCGTCACCAGCCGGTCGGCGAGCAGCCGGGCGCCGTCGAGGTCGAGCGCGCCCGCGTCGGTGAAGGGCGTGATCATGGCGCAGAGGGTGCGGCCGAAGGCAGGGGGCGGAGAGGAGGCGGGTGCTGTCATGGGGCCAGTCTCGACGGAACGATCGTGAAGCTCCACTTAATTCTTCTACGGGGTATTGGTAAGTTTTTCTGTGACGGAAGTGGTGCTGGGCGGCGCGCTGCCGCCCCGAGTCGTGGCCGACATGTCCTGCGTCCGCAGTCCGCGGCCCGGGCACCGCACCGCTGCCGGGAGCGGCGGAGCACCGCACCGCGCCGCCCGTGCTGCTCGACGTGTCCTGCTCGGCCGCCGCCGCCTCCGCTTCGAGCGCGGCTTCCGTACGCCCGTCAGCGCGTCCGTACGGCGACCGCCGGCCCCCGTGCCTGCGGCACCGCCGTGTCCGCGTCGGCCGACGCCGGCGGGGGCCCGTCCCGAGCGGCGGGCGCCGGCTCCCGCCTGCGCGGGCTGCGTACGCGGCCGTACGCCGGTCTCGCTCGCCGGGTCCGCCCGGCCGGCCGCGACGGGTCGCGGGTGGTGACCGGGAGCGGGATGCCCCGTGCCGACGGCCGGCCCGGACGCGCCCCAAGGCTCGGCGCGCCCCAACTCGCGGCTGAGACAGGCGTGTTGAAGGCGAGGCTGGACCGGCTCCAGGCCCAGTTCGCCCGGCTCGGTGAACACGGTTCCGGCGGCGGACCGCGAGGCCGGCGGGGGTGCGGCGCACGGGTAGCGGGGGAGGGTGAGGGGTACCCGGAGGGTTCCGATGACGAGAGGAGGCGGAACCGTGACCGGGACCATGGCCCCCAGGCCGGCACACGACGGACACCATTCGGTGGGTGAGCTCGTCGGACAGGCCACCGAACAGCTCTCCCGGCTCGTACGACAGGAAGTGGCGCTCGCCAAGGAGGAACTGGCCGAGAAGGGCCGGCGCGCGGGCCGCGGAGGCGGGCTGCTGGGCGCCGCGGGCGCTGTCGGCTACGCCGGGCTGCTCGCCCTCGCGGCCACGGCCGCCGCCGCGCTCTCGCTGGTGCTGCCGGTCTGGGCCGCGACGCTGATCGTGACGGCCGTGCTCTTCGCGCTCGCGGGCCTGCTCGCGGCGACCGGACGCGCCCAGCTGCGCCAGGCCGCACCGCCCACGCCCGAGAAGGCCCTCGGCAGCGTCCGGGCCGACGTCGAGGAGATCAAGGAAAGGGCGCACCGATGACGGACATGGACAGGACAGCGCACCAGTCCACGACGGGCGGCGAGGCCGGGCAGCGGACCGGGGCCAAGGGGCCGGACGAGCTGCGGCAGCAGATCGAGCGGACCCGGGGCGAACTCGGCGACACGGTCGAGGAGTTGGCCGGGAAGATCGACGTCAAGGGCCGCGCCCGGGCCCGTGCGGCGGACCTCCGCGACAAGGCCGGCGCGATGACGGTCCAACTGCGCAGCACGGCGGCACAGGCCGGCCACACCGTCCACGACAAGGCACACGCCGTGGAACACACCATGCCCGTCCCGGTCCGCAACGCGGTCCAGGCGGGCCGCCGCCATCCGCGGCCGGTGCTGATCGCCGGGGTGGCGGCGGCAGTGGGCGCGGTGATCGCGGTGGGCGTACTGCGCCGCCGCCACGGCCGCTGAACGCCGCACGCCGAACACCAGGGCGCCGGAGCCAGCCCCTTCGGGCGACTCCGGCGCCCTGGTGTTGCGGCGGGGGAGGGGGTGGGCCCTCGGGAAAGGGCCGGCGGCGGGGGCAGGGGACCGCAGGCCTCAGGGCCGGCGGCGGGGGCAGGGATCCGCAGGCCTCAGGGGCGGCGGCACCGGTGCCGGGATCAGGACGCGCCCGTCTGCCTGCCCCGTGCCGCCCGCAGCCGCGCCGGCCACTTGCGGGTGTCCCGGGGCTCGACGTACGGCTCCTCCGTCGGGGACTGCCCGTCGGTGATCGCCCGCTCCCGGGCCAGCTCCGCGTCGAACTCCAGGCCCAGCAGGATCGCCAGGTTGGACAGCCAGAGCCAGACGAGGAAGACGATGGCGCCGGCGAGGGTGCCGTACGTCTTGTTGTACGAGCCGAAGTTGGCGGCGTAGAGAGCGAAGCCCGCTGACGCGGCGAGCCAGGCCAGGGTGGCCACGACACTGCCGGGACTGACCCAACGGAAGCCGCGGCCACGGACGTTGGGCGCCGCCCAGTACAGCAGGCCGATCATCATGATGACCAGCAACAGCAGCACCGGCCACTTGACGACGCCCCACACCGCGATCACCTCGTCACCGAGCCCGATCGTCTTGCCGGCCCGCTCGGCCAGCGGACCTGTGAACACCACGATCACCGCACTCGCCGCCAGCATCAGCATCAGCGCCACGGTCAGCGCCAGCCTGAGCGGCGTCAGCTTCCACACCGGGCGGCCCTCCGGCAGGTCGTACACCGTGTTGGAGGTACGGATGAACGCGGCGACGTACCCGGACGCCGACCACAGCGCGAAGAGCAGGCCGAGGACGGCCAGCACACTGCCCGTGCCACCGCTGTCGCCCAGCTGGACCACCGCGTCCCGCAGGATGTCCCGGGCCGGTCCCGGCGCCAGGTCGCCGATGTTGTCGAGCATGCTGTCCGTCGCGCGCTGTCCCACCACGCCCAGCAGGGACACCATCACCAGCAGCGCCGGGAACAGCGACAGGACGCTGTAGTACGTCAACGCGGCCGCACGGTCGGAGAGTTCGTCGTCCAGCAACTCCTTCAGCGTGCGCCGCACCACCGCCCGCCACGACCGCGCGGGCAGATCGGCAGGGCTGTCCACCCCGGCGTTCTCGGCTCTCTCGGCTCTCTCGGCCTTCTCGGCCCTCTCGTCCATGACGCGGCGAGTCTCCCGAATTCGCCGCCCGAATCGGCTACTTGACCTGAATCTTGGTTGAGGTTGAAGAGTGGTCGGTGCACGCAACCCGTACCGACGTGCCGGCGTACCGACTCCGATACCGATCGCGGTACCGACTCCGCCACCGGTCCCGGCACCGATCCATGGAGGCGCCATGACCCGCCGTACCGACACCCGTCCCGACCTCACCCGGCCCGACGTCGGCGCACCCTTCTTCAGCACCTGGCGGGTGGGCACGCCCGAGCGGCAGCGGCAGACCGTGGAGGCCATCGCGCGCACCTGGACGCGCCGGCCCTGGCCCACCGCGGACCTCCTCGGCTACCACGTCTACACCGGGCACGACGGCGACACGCTGCTGCACCACTCGCAGTGGGCGAGCGAGCAGGCCTACGAGACCTTCGTGAAGACCCACCGGCAGGAGCGCAACGACGAGATCGACACCGCCGTGCCGGGGATCGAGCGGCTGTGGCTCGGCCGGTACCGGCACTATCGGAGCGAAGTCCGCGACGGTGACACGCGCGTGCCGGGGTGCGTCGTGGTCGTCGACATCGAGTTCGAGGGCCCCGACCCGGACCGGCAGCGCGCCTGGGTCGACGCCGTGTTCGAGGCGCTGGAGAGTGAGCCGAACCCCCACCCCGGCGGCATCTCCGCCCACTTCCACCTGAGCACCGACGGCACCAGGGTCCTGAACTACGCCGAGTGGGAGAACGGCGAGGCCCACATCGACGCGCTCGCCACGCCGGGCGCCGGGGTCGGCTCGACCACGGCCCGGTGGGAACGCGTGCAGAGCTGGCCAGGGCTGAAGAGCAGCACGGTCAGCCGCTACGACCACGCCCTGGGCCTCCTGCCCGGGTGACCGCCGGGGGCGCGGACCGACCACCGAAAACCAGAATCGTCTGGACAAAAAAAGTGTTCGGTGAGACGGTGGACGCATGCTGGACGTGACCGTGATCGAGGACCCCGAGGCCGCAGCCGTCTCCCTGGACCCCACCAGGGGGCGGCTGCTGGCCGAGCTGGCGGCCGGACCCGCGTCGGCCGCCATGCTGGCCGGCAAGGTCGGACTGCCCCGGCAGAAGGTGAACTACCACCTCAAGGCGCTGGAGCGGCACGGCCTGGTCGAACTGGCCGGCGAGCGCCGCAAGGGCAACGTCACCGAGCGGCTGATGCGGGCGACCGCCGCGTCGTACGTCATCTCACCGCTCGCCCTCGCCTCCGTGCAGCCCGACCCGGACCGCTTCCGGGACCAGCTCTCCGCGCGCTGGATGCTCGCGCTCGGCGCCCGCCTGGTGCGGGACGTCGGCCGGCTGATCGCCGGCGCCGCGACGGCCCGCAAGCGGCTGGCGACCTACGCGCTGGACGGCGAGGTGCGTTTCGCCTCGGCCGCCGACCGGGCCGCGTTCGTCCAGGAGCTGACGGCCGGGGTGGACGCGCTGATCCGCAAGTACGACGCCCCGGACGCCGAGGGCGGCCGGGACCACCGGATCGTCGTCGCCCTCCATCCCACGGTCAAAGACCCCACCCCGGAAACCGACGCCCCGTAAGCAGGAGCCCACCATGCCCAAGGAATTCGAGATCGCCCGCGAGTTTGAGGTCGACGCCACTGCGGAGGAGGTCTGGGAGGCGGTCACCACCGGAACCGGAGGTTATCTGTGGCCGATGGAGCCGCCGGAGCCCCGCGTCGGCGGCGCCGGACCCTTCGGGTCCACGGTCACCGCCTGGGACCCGCCGCACCGCTACACCAACCGCGTCGAGAACGTCGAGGGCATCGCCGAGCAGACCGCCAACCAGCTCGACCACACCATCGAGCCGCGCGACGAGGGCCGCCGGGCCTGGGTGCGGTACGTGCACAGCGGCATCTTCGTCGACGACTGGGACAACCAGTACGACGGCGCCGCCCAGCACACCGACTTCTACCTGCACACCCTGTGCGAGTACCTGGCCCACTTCGCGCCCCGGCCGGCCGCCTTCGCCACCTTCGACGGGCCCGAGGCGTCGAAGGCCGCCGACGCCCTCGCCGCCGTGGGGCGGGCGCTCGGCGTCGGCGACGAGGTGGCCGCGGGGACCCGGCTGACGGTCCGCGGTCCCGACGCGTTCGAGGCCGTGGTCGACTACCGCGACCCGTACTTCATCGGTCTGCGCACCGACCGGGGCCTCACCCGCGTCTTCGGACGCAACCACTGGGGCCACCCGGTCGGCATCTCCCTGCACGACTTCGCCCCGGGCGCCGACATCAAGGAGTGCGAGGCCGCCTGGCAGGACTGGCTGAACGGGGTGTTCAGCCAGCCCCGTGGCGGACCTACGGCTTGAACCGCAGCACCTGCGGGTCGTGGTCGCTGATCTGGTCGTGGAACTCCGCGTTGATGTGCACGCTGTCGAACTCGAAGTCGCAGTCGCGCCGGATCGACGGGCTGATCAGGATCTGGTCGAGGACCTGGGCGTTGCCCTGGTAGACGTACGAGTAACGCTCGCTCCTCGGCAGCGACTTGACCGCCGACCAGAGCACGCCGCCGTCCTCCAGGATCCTGGTCGTACCGGAGAACTCGAAGTCGTTGATGTCGCCGAGGGTGACGACGTCCGCGTTCTTCTGGGCGGCCAGGATGTCCTTGACGAAGGCGTTCACCAGGGTCGCCTGCTGGTGGCGCTGTGTCTCCGAGCTGCGCGCCGGCGGCTGGTACTGCGAGGTCAGACCCTGGTCGCCGCCCTTGGAGTTGAAGTGGTTGGCGATCACGAAGACCGTGCGGCCCCGGAAGACGAACTCGCCCGCCAGCGGCTTGCGGCTGTTCGCCCAGGCGGTGTCGGCCGGGGCGATCCGGCCGGGGGAGACCGTCAGGGCCGCCTTGCCGCGCTCCTCGGTGACTCCGGCGGCGGTCGTGGCGTCGCCGCCCGCGCGGTCCGTGAAGGACACCCGCTCCGGGTTGAACAGGAACACCTGGCGGATGTTGCCGCCCGGCTCCCCGCCGTCGGCGTTGTTCGCCGGGTCGATCGAGCGCCAGTCGTAGGTGGGCCCGCCCGCCGCGACGATGGCGTCGATCAGCTTCGTCACCGTCTGGCCGGCGGTGACCGTGCCGTCGTTCTTCGCGCCGTTGTCGTCCTGGATCTCCTCCAGCGACACGATGTCGGGCGACTGGAGGTTGTGCACGATCGCGGCGGCGTGCTCCTCGAAGGAGGCGTCGGTCGGGTCGAGGTTCTCGACGTTGTACGTCGCGACCGCCAGCTCGCCCTTCTTCTGCTTCTCGGTCGTCTCGCGCGTCAGGCCGGCGCTCTTCAGCGCGCCGATCTCGCTCGCGACGAGCGTGTACCCGCCGAACTGGTTGTAGTCCAGCGGGCCGGTGGTGGTGCCGGTGAGCGTGTCGCCGACGTTCGCGACCGGGAAGCCGGCCGGCGCGCCCAGCGACTGGATGTGTAGCCGGCCCGTGTTCTGCGCGTCGTAGGAGCCGTAGACCGTGGCGCCGCGGCGGGTGTCGTTCTCCCGCGGCTTCACCGTGACCCACAGCTCGGTGTACGGGTCGGTGGCGCCGACCACGCGGACATCGGCGACCTGGACGTTCATGCCCTCCAGGGACTCGTAGTAGTCCAGGGCGTACTTCGACGGCTTCAGCGGCAGCGCGTTGACCGAACCGTTCGCGGCGGTGTCGCCGGCCGGGGTGTAGGCGCTCGGCACGGACCGCGCGCTGACGGTGGTGGCGGCCGGGACCGCGTTGCCGCCGGAGACGACGGTGACGGTCGGCCGCACGATCTCGGTCAGCGCCTGGTTGCCGGAGGAGGTGCCGCCGGGGACGAACTCCGAGACCGTGCCGGAGACGGTGACCGCGTCGCCCACCGCGACCTTCGGCACCGAGCTGGTGAAGACGAAGACGCCCTCGCTGGTGGCCGGGTTCGCGTCCGGGTCCGGGTCCTGGATCCAGAAGCCCCTGGAGGAGCCGTACGCGCGCACGCCGGTGACGATTCCGGCCACGTCCGTGACCTGCTGTCCGGCGTACGGCGACATCCGGGTGGTGCCCTGGATGTCATGGATGCGCACGGAGGCCGCGTGCGCGGGCGAGGTGAGGACGACGGTGGACGCCGCGGAACAGACGGCGGCGACGGTGAGCGCGGCGAGACGCGCGGAAGACTGGCTCGGCAACGGGATCCCTCCGGGGACGTACGTGGGCGCCGGGACGAGGGTGGTGCGTGGGACAGGGGAAGCCGCGACCGGTGGGGCGGAGGCGACGCGCGTAGACACTACGGTGAACGTATGTCCAGCGGGTTTCTACGCGCGTCAATCTCCTGCCTGGTCAGGCCACTTGTCAAGGTTTCAGCCATGTACGGGACCTGACCGTCAGATGAACCGGGCGGCATGGGTGGAAATCCGTCTAGGCTGAGCGGCTGAGTGGTAGGACGCGCCCCTAGGAGAATCAGCCGATGTCAGACAGCTCCCCCTTGCCGCCGGTGCGGCTGCACCCCGAGACGGAGCTGGCGCGGGCCGCGCTGTCCACGCCGCTGCTGTCGCGGGCCGCGCGGCTGGCCCGCTGGGCGGGCCCGGACACCCGGGTCGACGCCGGGGGCGGCCTCGTCGACGAGCAGCTGCCGGCGGCGGCCGAGGTGCTCGGGCTGAGCGGGGACGACGCGGCGGCGTACGCGAGCGAGGCCTGGCGGGTCGCGGTCGACACCGGGCTCGTGGAGGTCGTCGACGAGGAGACGGGCACCGTGGCGGCCGGTGAGGACCTGGCGCTGCTGACCACAGGCTCGCCGCACGATGTGCTCAGCGTGTGGCTGGGCGCACTGGAGACCGTGCTGGCCGACGCGAGCGTGCCGGACCTGGACGACCTGGCCGACGCGATGGACGCCGGCGGCGAGGTCGACCTCTCGTCCCTGGACTGGGATCCGGAGGCCGAGGCGGGGTTCCTGGACGGGGTGCTCGGGAACCTGTACCTGCTCACCGTCACCGAGGACGGGCCGGGCGAGGGGCCCGTGCCGCTGCCCGCGCTGGCCGCCTCGATGATCGTGCCCAGCGACATGGGCGAGCCCACCAACGACGTGCTGGAGCAGGTGTCCGACGCGATGATGCGGCTGGACGACCAGTTCCGCCTCCTGGAGCCGGTCGGGCTGGTGGAGTACCAGCCCGTCGACGAGGCGCTGATGGCGGACGCGGAGGAGGAGCCCGCGGCCCCCGTCGACGACACCGACGTCTCCCGCTACGGCATGGTCCGGCTGACCCCGCTCGGCCTGTACGGGCTGCGGGCGCGCCTGCTGGAGTCCGGGTTCGAGGCGCCCGCGGTCGGTGACCTCGCGGACAAGGGCGCCGACGCGCTCCTCGACCGCACGGCGACGTTCCCGCCCGCGGCGGCCCAGGCCGAGACCGAGCAGTGGCTGGCCCGCCGTGAACCCCTCGCCGCGGCACGGGAACTGCTGGCGGCGGCGCGCGGCCTGGACGCCGGTGCGCCGCTGCGGCGACTGCTCTGCCAGCAGGCGCTGTCCCTGGTGGGCGCCGAGGCGGAACCGGCCCTGCGGGAGGTGCTCGACGACCCCGAACTGGGCGGCCTGGCCCGCGTCTGGCTCACCGAGCGGGGCGCCCCCGACGTCCCCGCGCCCTCCGAGGACCTGGTGTTCTGGCTGACCGTCGACACGGTCGCCGCGCAGCTGGCGGCCGAGGGCAACTCCGACGAACTCCAGGGCCTCGTGGAAGGTCTGGCCCAGCAGCACAGCGGCTTCTTCACGGCGGCCTGGCGGGTCGACCACCCGGCCACGGCGGACGTGCTGGAGGCGATGGGCCGCCTGCACCCGGACAAGCGGATCGCGAAGGAAGCGCGGAAAGCGGCGTTCAAGGCACGCTCACAGCAAGGGAATTGAGCGAGAGTACGGAAGCGGTCCCCCGGGGCGGTGACATTAATTCCCTCGCCCGTCCCGGGCCGTGCCTCCTACAGTGAGATCACGAACAGCGCACCTCCCGGTGCGAAGGCGGCGGCTACTTCTCTTTCACGGAATCCAGGCCGCCGCCGGCTTGATCTCGGGAGGCGCGGCTCATGGTGGGTGCCCGGTGCGCAGGCAACGGTTACTTCATTCGGATCGGATGGTTGCGGGTTCGAGTCCCGTCATCGACTTCGGTCGGTGTAGCTCAATCGGAAGAGCATTCGGCTAAGTCCGTGGCCGACTTCTGATCTCGGGCATCCTCCTTTTGCCGCGCCTCCCCGGAACACCGATGAATTCGGGGGAATTCGACATGGCACGCTTCAACACCAGGGCGGCCAGGGCCGCCAGGGCGCAGCCCGCCTCCCGCGTCACCTCGACGGGGCGGGTGCTGCGGACGTTCGAGGGCGGCCGGGGCCGTGAGCGCGACCCGCGCTCCGAGCTCTTCCTGCTCGCGGTCTCCCACTTCGTGACGCAGCAGACCTTCTACGAGACCGGTGCCGAACGGGACGACCGGTTCACACGTCTGGTGGGCGAGCTCGCCGTCACCGACCCGGAGTGGACCGCCGGTCTGCTCGGCTGGCTGCGCGGCGCGGGCAACCTCCGCACGGCCGCGGTCGTCGGCGCCGCCGAGTACGTCACGGCACGGCTCGACGCGGGCGCCACCGGCGGCCCGTCGAACCGGCAGGTCGTCGACTCCGTCCTCCAGCGGCCCGACGAGCCCGGTGAGCTGCTCGCGTACTGGACCACGACATACGGCCGCAACGTGCCCAAGCCGGTCAAGCGCGGCGTCGCCGACGCGGTGCGGCGTCTCTACGGCGGCCGGTCCCTGCTGAAGTACGACACCGCCTCCAAGGGCTACCGCTTCGGTGACGTCCTCAACCTGGTGCACGCGGCTCCGGACCCGGACAAGCCGTGGCAGGGCGAGCTGTTCCGGTACGCCCTCGACCGCCGGCACCACCCGGACACCGCGGTGCCGCCCGCGTCCGCCCGGCTGCTGACCGCGCACCGTGAGCTGATGGCGCTGCCGGCCGGGGAGCGGCGCGCGGTCGTCACGTCGGACGGCGCCGCCGAGCGGCTCGCGGCGGCCGGGATGACCTGGGAGGCGCTGGCGGGCTGGCTGCAGGGGCCGATGGACAAGGCGGCCTGGGAGGCCGTGATTCCGTCGATGGGTCCGATGGCGCTGGTCCGCAACCTGCGCAACTTCGACGAGGCGGGTGTGTCCGACGAGGTGGCCGCCGAGGTGGCGGCCAGGATCAGCGACCCGGAGCAGGTCGCCCGGTCGCGGCAGTTCCCCTTCCGCTACCTCGCCGCGTACCGGCACGCGCCGTCGCTGCGCTGGTCGTACCCGCTGGAGCGGGCGCTCGGCCACTCGCTGGCCGGCGTGCCCGCCCTGCCGGGGCGGACGCTGGTGCTCGTCGACCGTTCGGGCTCGATGTTCCACGCGCGGCTGTCCGACCGCTCGGAGCTCGACCGCGCCGACGCGGCGGCGGTCTTCGGCACGGCGCTCGCGCTGCGGGCGGCGGACGCGGACCTCGTCGAGTTCGGGACGTCGAGCAACCGCGTGCGGTTCCGCAGGGGCGAGTCGGTGCTGAAGATCCTGGAGCGCTTCGGCGACCTGGGCGGCACCGACACCACCGGGGCGGTGCGCCGCCACTACACCCGGCACGACCGGGTGCTGATCGTCACCGACGAGCAGTACGCCCACAGCCGCCACGGCGACCCGACCGAACAGGTCCCGGCCGACGTGCCGGTCTACACCTGGAACCTGGCCGGCTACCGGGCGGGACACGGCCCCTCGGGGCACGGGAACCGGCACACCTTCGGGGGCCTGTCGGACGCGGCGTTCCGGATGGTCCCGCTGCTCGAAGCGGCGCGGGACGCCGACTGGCCCTGGGCCGTCTGACGCTCCCGCTCCCCAGGGAGCTCCCGCTTCCGAGGAGGGCCCGCACTCCGGTGCGGGCCCCTCTTGCGCGAGCCTGGTCTGATATCTAACATTTCAGTGCATGGAGCCCCTCCGCCCCGTCCCCCGCACCCTGCTCAGGGACCGCGCCTACGCGGCGATCCGGGACGCCATCGTCGCTGGCGGGATCGAGCCCGGCGCGGTCGTGAAGGACGCCGAACTCGCCGAGCGGCTCGGGCTGTCCCGGGCGCCGGTGCGGGAGGCGTTCGCGCGGCTGGTCGACGAGGGGCTGCTGGAGAGCAAGCCGCAGAGCTACACCCGGGTCACTCCGGTCGTCGCGGCCGACGTCCGGGACGCGGCGGCCGTGGTCGGGGCCATGCACGAACTGGTCACCCGGGTCGCCGTACCCCGGCTGTCCGCCGCCGACGTCGAGGCGATGCGCGCGGCGAACGAGCGGTTCGCGGCAGCCGTCCGGGCGGGTGACGTGGACACCGCCCTGCACGCCGACGACGAGTTGCACGACGTCCTCGTCCGCGTCAGCGGCAACCGGGCCGCCGCCGCCACCGCCGCCCGCTACACCCCCCTCATCCGCCGGCTGGAGCGACGGCGCTTCGGGGAGGGCGGCGCCTGCCGTTCGGCCGGCCTGCACGAGCGGCTGATCGAGGCCTGCGCGACCGGAGACGTGGACGGCGCGGTCCGTGTCACCGTCGGCATCTGGCGAGAGCTGGCCGAACTCGCCGACAGCGACTGACACCGGGAGGACCCATGTCCCTTTCCTCGTACGAGCGTTACCCGCTGCTCTTCGGACCCTCGCCGGTGCACCCGCTCCAGCGTCTGACCGCACACCTCGGCGGGGCCTCCCTCTGGGCCAAGCGGGAGGACTGCAACTCCGGTGTCGCGTACGGCGGGAACAAGACACGCAAGCTGGAGTACCTGGTCGCCGACGCCCTCGCCCAGGGCTGCGACACGCTCGTCTCGATCGGCGGGGTGCAGTCGAACCACACCCGTCAGGTCGCCGCCTGTGCCGCCCGCGCCGGGCTGAGTTGCGTCCTCGTGCAGGAGAGCTGGGTGCAGTGGCCGGACTCCGTGTACGACAAGGTCGGCAACATCCTGATCAGCCGGCTCGCCGGGGCCGACGTCCGGCTGGTGCGGGCCGGCTTCGGCATCGGGTTCAAGGAGAGCTGGGAGCAGGCGCTCAGGGAGGTCGAGGAGGGCGGCGGGAAGCCGTACGCCATCCCCGCCGGGGCCTCCGACCATCCGCTCGGCGGTCTCGGATTCGCCGGGTGGGCGTACGAAGTGGCCGAGCAGGAAGCGCAGTGGGGAGTGTTCTTCGACACCGTAGTGGTCTGCTCGGTGACCGGGTCCACCCAGGCCGGCATGATCGCCGGGTTCCGGGCGCTGGAGGAGGCGGGCGGGCGGACCCGGCGGGTGCTCGGCGTCGACGCGTCGGCGGCGCCCGTCCGCACCCGGGAACAGATCGCGCGGATCGCCCACCGCACCGGCCGGCTCATCGGCGTGCGGACGGAACTGACGGAAGCGGACGTCGAGCTGGACGAGCGCTACCACGCGGGCACGTACGGCATCCCGGACGAGGCGACCCTGGAGGCGATGCGGCTCGCGGCGCGCACGGAGGGCATGGTCACCGATCCCGTGTACGAGGGGAAGTCGATGGCCGGGATGATCGACCTGGTCACGCGCGGGGAGATCGGCCCGGACTCCACCGTGCTCTACGCCCACCTCGGCGGTCAGCCCGCGCTCAACGCGTACAGCGCGCTGTTCTAGAGAGGCCGTCGACGACCGGGCGGACCGGCCGCCGGTGTGAGCGGGGACTTCCCTCGTGTGCCGCTCAGTATGCTGCGGAGCACGTCCCCGGTTCGCGAGGAGTATCTGGATGACGCGGGTCAGGCCCATGCGCGCGGACGCTCGGCGCAACTACGAGCGGTTGCTGAAGGTGGCGGCGCAGGCCTTCGCCGAGCACGGGGAAGGCGCGTCCCTCGACGACATCGCCAAGCGGGCAGGGGTCGGAACCGGCACGCTGTACCGGCACTTTCCCACGCGCCAGGCGCTGCTGGAGGCGGCGTACGTCGACCGCGTCGAGGCGATCGCGGCGCGCGCGGACGAGATCGCGGCGCAGCTGCCGCCGGGCGAGGCGCTGGTGGAGTGGCTGGCCGAACTCGGCGCGGGGATGATCCAGGTCCGCGGACTCAAGGCGCTGCTGGGGTCGACCGTCACGGACGGCGGCTCGGCCGCGGCCACGGTGTGCGCCGGCACGATGAAGGCGGCGGTGACGCGGCTGGTGGCGGCGGCGCAGCGGGAGGGGACCCTGCGGGCGGACGTCGAGCCGATGGACGTCCTGCGGCTCGCGCACGGAGTGGCGACGGCGTCGGAGCTGGCGGACCCGGAGGGGAAGGCGATCCGGCGGTATCTGTCCTTGCTGACGGAGGGGCTGCGGCCGGGGACCGCGGGCGCGCCGGGCTGAACGACGGGCGCCCCCTGGAACGGGGGCGCCCTGGTGGTCGTACCGCTCGTCGCGGCGCGCTCGTTACAGCGCCTGCGCCGCCGGCTTCACCATGTTGCGGACCGTGCGGGCCTTGACGAAGGTGCCCATCGCCGTCATGTCCCACTCGCCGGAGAACTGGCGGACCAGCTTGGCCATCATCACGCCCGTCTGAGCCTCGGCGTTGGTGAGGTCGAAGCGGACGAGTTCCTCGCCGCTGCCGGCGTCGATCAGACGGCAGTAGGCCTTGGCGACCTCGGTGAACTTCTGGCCGGTGAACGAGTTCACCGTGAAGACCAGGCCGGTGACCTCCTGCGGGAGACGGCCGAGGTCGACCGTGATCACCTCGTCGTCGCCGCCGCCCTCGCCGGTGAGGTTGTCGCCGGAGTGCTTGATCGCGCCGTTCACGATGGACAGCTTGCCGAAGTAGCAGCTGTCGATGTGGTTGCGCTGCGGGCCGTAGGCGATGACCGAGGCGTCCAGGTCGATGTCCTTGCCGCGGTACGCCGGCTCCCAGCCGAGGCCCATCTTGACCTGGGAGAGCAGCGGGGCGCCGCCCTTGACCAGGGAGACGGTCTGGTTCTTCTGGAGGCTGACCCGGCCCTTGTCGAGGTTGATCTTCCCGGCGCCGGGCGCGGCGGCCGCGGGCGGTGCCGGGGGAGCGGCGGGCGCCGGGGGTGTGGTGAGCCTCGGGTCCACGGCCGGGGCCGGCGGGGCGGGCGGGGGCTGCACGGCCTGCGGGGGAGCCACCGGCTGGGCGGGAGCGGCGGCGGGGGCCGGTTCCTCGACCGAGACACCGAAGTCGGTGGCGATGCCGGCGAGGCCGTTGGAGTAACCCTGGCCGACCGCGCGGGCCTTCCAGACGCCGTTGCGCAGGTAGATCTCCACGATCACCAGGGCCGTCTCGGTGCCGAGCTGCGGGGGCGTGAACGTGGCCAGGACGCTGTTGTCGTCCGCGTTGCGGATGGTGGCCGTGGGTTCGACGCCCTGGAAGGTCCGGCCCGCGGCGTCCGGGCTCGCCGTGACGATGATCTTCTCGATGCCCGGCGGGACGGCGCTGGTGTCGACCGTGATCGCGTCGGGAGCGGTGCCGCCGCCCGAGCGGTAGGTCACGCCGGGGCCGGCGGGCTGGTTGTAGAAGATGAAGTCGTCGTCGGAGCGCACCTTGCCGTCGGCGGTGAGCAGCAGGCCCGATACGTCGAGCCGCGTCGGGGCGGCGACGTCCACCGTCACGCGGGCGGCGGAGAGGGGGATGTTCGAGCCGGGGGTCATAGCTGTCATGCCCGGTAGAACGAGCGAGGGCGTTTTACCGTTCCCTTACCCGAGGGCCAATCGGGTCGCTCGTACTCAGCCGAACGGGTTTCGCCCCCGCCGCCCCTTCCCGTCCCGTCCCGGGGGCTGCGCCCCGGACCCCTCCTTCGGCCCTGAAAGAACCTCGTCCTCAAGCGCCGGAGGGCTTGAGAACCAGCCCCTCCCGCGCTTGACGAGCGGGGTCCGGGGCGCAGCCCCCGGAAGGACGGCGAGAACCGCTACGGGATCACCACGATCTTGCGGCCCACTCCCGCCGCGAACTGCTCCAGCGCCTCGGGGTACCGGTCCAGCGGGATGCGGTCGCTGATGAAGACGTCGGGGTCGAGCACGCCGTTGGCGAACAGTTCCGCCGCCCGCTCGAAGCTGTGCAGGACAGCCATCGAGCCGGTGATGGTGATCTCCTGGTTGTAGATGCGGTACGGGTCGATCGTCACGCGGGTCGCGTAGTCGGCGACGCCGAACTGCAGGAACGTTCCCGCCTTGGCCACCCGGTCCAGACCGTCCTGGATCGCCGCCGCGTTGCCCGTGGCGTCCACCACGAGGTCCCAGCCCTGGGGCCGGTCCAGCTCGTCCGGGTTCGCCGCCGCCCCGGAGACGCCCAGCCGCCGTGCCGTCTCCAGCCGCGCCGGGTTGACGTCCACCACGTCCACACTCGCCGCGCCGGTCCGCTTGGCGAGCTCCAGCATCATCAGGCCCATCGTCCCGGAGCCGTAGATCAGGACGTGGGCGCCGAGGCGCGACTGGAGGACGTCGTAGCCCCGGACGGCGCAGGACAGCGGTTCCACCAGCGCCGCGTCCTGGGTGCGCACGTGTTCCGGCAGCTTCACGCAGTTGGCCACCGGCGCCAGCGCGTACCGGGCCGCGCCGCCCGCCGTCGTCACGCCGATCGCGGCCCAGCGTTCACAGAGGTTGTTGTGGCCGGTGCGGCAGTAGCGGCACTCGTGGCAGTAGAGCGAGGGATCCACCGCGACCCGGTCGCCCACCGACACCTCCGTGACCTGGGTGCCCACGCCGACCACCTCGCCGGCGAACTCGTGCCCGGGGACGATGGGCAGCTTCGGCGCGAACTCGCCCTGGAGGATGTGCAGATCGGTGCCGCACAGGCCGCACGCGGCGACCTCGACGACGACCTCACGGGGTCCCGGCGTCGGGTCAGGGACCTCGGTGACGACGGCGCGGCCCACGGACTCGATGACGGCGGCCTTCATTTCACGGCTCCCAACGACAGGCCCTGGACCAGCTTGTCCTGGGCGGCGAACCCCGCGGCGAGCACCGGCAGGGAGATGACGAGCGACGCGGCGCACACCTTCGCCAGGAACAGGCCCTGGCTGGTGATGAACCCGGTCAGGAAGACGGGGGCCGTCTCGGCGACCACGCCTGTCAGCACGCGCGCGAACAGCAGCTCGTTCCAGCTGAAGATGAAGCAGATCAGGGCGGTCGCGGCGATGCCCGGGAGCGCGATCGGGGCCACCACGCGGGCGAGGATCGTCGGCAGCCGGGCCCCGTCCACCCGGGCCGCCTCGATGATCGCCACCGGGACCTCGGCCAGGAAGGACTGCATCATCCACACCGCGATCGGCAGGTTCATGGAGGTGTAGAGGATGACCAGGAGCCAGATGTTGTCGAGCATCCCGGTGTTCTTGGCGAACAGGTAGATCGGCAGCAGGCCCGCCACCGCCGGCAGCATCTTCGTCGACAGGAAGAAGAACAGGACGTCCGTCCACTTCCGCACCGGGCGGATCGACAGGGCGTACGCCGCCGGGAGGGCCAGCACCAGCACGAACAGCGTCGACACGACCGACGCCACCGCGGAGTTGACGAGCGCCGGCCAGGGGGACGCGCCGCCGCCCGTGCCGAAGAACTCCCGGTAGCCGTCCAGGGTCAGGGCCGCCCCGAAGGACGGCGGGTTGGTGGCCGCGTCCTGCTCCGAGTGGAAGGAGGTCAGGGCCATCCAGGCGATGGGGAGGAAGAACAGGATGCCCAGCAGCCAGGCCACCAGGCCGAGGCCCGCGCCCTTGCGACGGCCACTGCGGACTCGTACGGCGACGCTGCTCATCAGCGGGCCACCTCCTCGCGGAACAGGGACGACACCACGCGCAGGGCGAAGGTCGCGATGATGATCGAGCCGATGACCACCAGGACGCCCGCGGCCGAGGCGAGGCCGTTCTCGTGGGCCTGGTAGAAGCTCTGGTAGACGGTGTAGGGGAGGTTGGCGGTGCCGAGGCCGCCGGACGTGATCGTGAAGACCGCGTCGAAGTTCTGCACGATGTAGATCGAGCCGAGCAGGGCGCCCAGCTCCAGGTAGCGGCGCAGGTGCGGGAGCGTCAGGTAGCGGAAGATCTGCCAGTCGCTCGCGCCGTCCACGCGCGCCGCTTCCAGCTGCTGCTGGTCCCGGCTCTGCAGCCCGGCGAGCAGGATCAGCATCATGAACGGGGTCCACTGCCAGACCAGCGACGCCTCGACCGCGAGCAGCGGGGTGCGGGAGATCCAGTCCGGCTGTGGGCCGCCCACATAGTGCAACAACCCGTTGAGCAGGCCGTATTCGGGGTTGTAGAGCACATGCTTCCAGAGCAGGGCCGCGGCCACCGGCACCACCAGGAAGGGAGCGATGAGGAGCGTGCGGACCACGCCCCGGCCCCGGAACCTCCGGTCCAGGAGCAGAGCCAGGACCAGACCGAAGACCAGGCTGGCCAGCACCACCGCGACCGTCAGCAGGACCGTCGTCCCCACGGACCGGCGCAGGTCGGCGTCGGTCAGCACCTGGCGGTAGTTGTCGACGCCGGTGAAGCTGCGGGCGTCGGGATAGAGGGAGTTCCAGTCGAAGAAGGAGATCACCAGCGTGGCCACGAACGGGAGCTGGGTGACCAGGACCATGAAGATCAGGGCGGGCAGCAGGGGGGCACGGGTGGCCCAGGCACGCAGCCGGGCGGAGGGCTGGCGGGCGGTGTGCACGGGAGTGACGGCCGGCGGGGCCGTGGTGGTCGTCGCGGTCATCGTCCCTCGTACTCCTCGGAGATCCGCTCGGCGAGCTGCTGGGACTTCTTCAGGGCCGACTCGACGGACTGGCGTCCGGCGATGGCCGCGCTGATCTCCTGGGAGACCTTGGTGCCGAGGTCGGTGAACTCGGGGATGCCGACGAACTGGATGCCGGGCGCGGGGCGCGGCTGCACGCCGGGGTCGTTGGGGCGGGCGCCCTCGATGGCCTCCTTGGTCATCTCCTGGAAGGCGGCGGCCTCCTTGACGTAGGCGGGGTTCGTGTACGTCGACGCGCGCTTGCCGGCCGGGATGTTGGACCAGCCGATCTCGTCGCCGACCAGTTGCTCGTACTCCTTGCTGGACGCCCAGGAGACGAACTTCCACGCCTTGTCGGGGTTGCGGGACGCGTCCTGGATGCCCCAGGCCCAGGTGTAGAGCCAGCCGGAGGACTTCGTCTCCTCGACGGGGGCGGGGGCGTACCCGATCCTGCCCTTGACGGGAGAGCCCGCGGCCTCCAGGGAACCGGCGGCGGAGGTGGCGTCGTACCACATGGCGACCTTGCCCTGGGTCATGTTGTTGAGGCACTCGGCGAAGCCGGACTGGGCGGCGCCGGACTGGCCGTGCTCGCGCACCAGGCCGACATAGAACTTCGTCGCCTTCTCGAACTCGGGGGAGTCCAGCCGCGCCGTCCAGTCCTTGTCGAACCAGGTGCCCCCGAAGGTGTTCACGACGGTGGTCAGGGGCGCCATCACCTCGCCCCAGCCCGGCAGTCCGCGCAGGCAGATGCCGTTCATGCCCGGCTCGGCCCCGTCGACCCGGGCGGCCAGGTCGGCGACCTGGGTCCAGGTGGGGTGCGCGGGCATCGTCAGGCTCTCCTGCTCGAACACGTCCTTGCGGTACATCAGGAAGGACGACTCGCCGTAGAAGGGCTGGCCGTAGAGCTTGCCGTCGTCGCCGGTCAGGGACTGGCGCATCGGCGTGAGGACGTCCTGCTCGTCGTACGCCGGGTCCTCGGCGACGTAGGAGTCCATCTCGCGCAGCCAGCCGTTGCGGGCGTAGATCGGGATCTCGTAGTTGGACAGGGTGGCCACGTCGTACTGGCCGGCCTGGTTGGCGAAGTCCTGGCTGATCTTGTCGCGGACGTCGTTCTCGGGCAGGACGGTGAAGTTGACCTTGATGCCGGTCTCTCGGGTGAAGTGGGCGGCGGTGAGCTTCTGCAACTCGGTCATCTGGGGGTTGTTGACCATCAGGACGTTGATCGAGTCGCCGCCCGATCCGGCCCCGCCCGCTCCGACCCAGCAGCCGGAGAGCAGCGGGGCGAGCAGCGTCCCTGCGGCGGCCAGCGCGAGCGTGGCTCGCGGCGGCCGTCGTCGGCTCTGGGTTCGCATGGATCGCTCCTGCACATATGGGGAGATAAAGGGTGCCAATAGGCAAAGGCGCCCTACGAGGGGTGTATGGGATGCCCGGCGGGGTGCGGGACGGTCAGACGCGGATGACCTGGGGGCCCAGCAGCGAGTACCGGTGGGCCTCGGCGGTGGGGAGCAGGGTGCTCGTCACGATCGCCTCCAGGACGCCGACCTCGGCGAACCGGCAGAAGCTGACCGCTCCGAACTTGGTGTGCACGCCCACGAACACCGTGCGGCGCGCGGCTCGCACCGCCTGTGCCTTGACCTCGCTGACCGCGGGGTCGGGGGTGGTCAGTCCGTGTTCGCGGGAGATGCCGTTGGCGCCGATGTAGGCCAGGTCGACGACGAAACCGGCCAGCATCTTCGTCGTCCAGTGGTCGACCGTGGCGAGGGTGCCGGAGCGGACCCGGCCGCCCAGCAGCAGGACGGAGGTGTTCTCGGTCTCGGCGAGCGCGCCCGCGACCGGCAGGGACGCGGTGACCACGGTCAGCGGCCGGTCCCTGGGCAGCGCCTCGGCGATGAGCTGCGGGGTGAAGCCCTCGTCGACGAAGACCGTCTCGGCGTCTCCGAGCAGTTCGGCGGCCGCGGCCGCGATCCGGCGCTTCTCGGGGACGTGGCTGGTCGCGCGGAAGGCGAGCGTCGTCTCGAAGCCGGCGCTCTCCACGGGATACGCGCCGCCATGGGTGCGGCGGATCAGCCCGTGGTCCTCCAGGGCGCGCAGATCCCGCCGTACGGTCTCCTTGGCCACGCCCAGTTCGGCGGCGAGCGCGGTGACGTCGACCGCGCCGGTGGCGCGGGCGACCCGTACGATCTCGCGCTGGCGTTCTTCCGCCGTCCTCGCGCCCATGCCCGTCACCCGCTTCCGTGTCGTCCTGCCCGTTCGGGCCCGGTGCGGCCCATGGGGGAAGTTCTACAGCGGTCGCGCGCCACTGACCAGGTCTGTTGTGGGCCCGATACTGCCCGGGTGGGCCCGCTTGCGGCGTGGTGTGCCCGCCCCGGACCTGCGCGGCAGGCGCGCCGGGCGTGAGAGCGGGCAGCGCGGATGCCCGAATGCGGCGGCGGACGGGCCCGTTCGGTGCCCGTCCGCCGCCGCGAGGGTATGTTTTCCGCCGTCTTCGGCGGGCGTGAGCCCGTCGCGGGCCGGGGTCAGTACGGCCAGACCGGCGGCTCGCTGACGAAGTGGCCGCCCAGGCAGGCGTGCGCCACGTTCTGCGGGTCCAGCTCGCCCTGCTCGGCGATCAGTTTCCCGGCGTACTGCTCGGAGTCGTCCTGCGGCTCGTAGCCGAGGGCCCGCGCGGTGCTCAGGTCCCACCACAGGCGGGTGTTGGCGGAGGAGCCGTAGACGACGGTGTGCCCCACGTTCTCCGCGGTCAGGGCCGCGTGGAGGAGACGGGCGCCGTCGGGCGGGCTCATCCACACCGAGAGCATGCGCACGCTGGTCGGCTCGGGGAAGCAGGAGCCGATGCGCACGGAGACGGTCTCGATGCCGTGCTTGTCCCAGTAGAACTGCGCGAGGTCCTCGCCGAAGCACTTGGACAGACCGTAGAAGGTGTCCGGGCGGCGCGGGGTGTCGATCGGGATGAGGGGGTCGTCCCCCTGGGGGCGCGGGGTGAAGCCGACGGCGTGGTTGGAGGAGGCGAAGACGACGCGCCGCACACCCTCCTCGCGGGCGGCCTCGTACACGTGGTAGGTGCCCTCGATGTTCGCCTTGAGGATCTTCTCGAAAGGGGCTTCCAGGGAGATGCCCGCGAGGTGGATGATCGCGTCGACACCCCGCACGGCCTCCCGTACGGCGTCCCGGTCGGCGAGATCCGCGGTGACGGCGTCCGGATCGCCTTCGATCGGGCGCACGTCGAGCAGGCGCAGGTCGTACCCGAAGGCCGGGAGCAGGTTCCGCATCAGGGTGCCGAGCCCGCCGGCGGCGCCGGTGAGCAGAACGGTGCGGGGAGCGGGCATCCTCGGGTCTCCTTGAATCGACGGCCGCATGGATGGATCACATTCACATGCGTGGACACGCTAGGGATCCTGCGCGTCCTCCGTCAAGTGTGGCGTGACCCTGGGAAATTCGCTTCTGTGACGCGCGTTTGCCTGCTTGACCGGCACGGAAACGGCTCCTTAGGGTGGAGTCGTTCATGAATATAGATGCGGATCAGAAACGTGAGCGCCTGTTCTAGGGAGAGCCCGTGACGTCAGCCCCCCTCGCCGCTCGACTCGGCATCCCCGGCGGGCCGCTGTTCTTCCCCGTCACCGCCTACGGCCCCGACGGCTCGGTCGACCTCGACGCCTACCGCGCGCACGTGCGCCGCGGGGTGGAGGCCGGCGCCGCCGCCGTCTTCGCGTGCTGCGGCACCGGGGAGTTCCACGCCCTCGCCCCGGAGGAGTTCGAGGAGTGCGTGCGGGCGGCCGTGGCGGAGACGGCGGGCCGGGTGCCGGTCGTCGCGGGCGCCGGCTACGGCACCGCGCTCGCCGTGCGGTACGCGCGGCTCGCCGAGGCGGCCGGAGCGGACGGACTGCTCGCCATGCCGCCGTACCTCGTGGTCGCCGGCCAGGAAGGGCTGCTGCGGCACTACCGGGAGGTGGCCGCGGCGACCTCCCTGCCGGTGATCGTCTACCAGCGCGACAACGCCGTGTTCACGCCCGAGTCGGTCGTCGAACTGGCCCGCACCGACGGGATCATCGGCTTCAAGGACGGGCTCGGCGACCTCGATCTGATGCAGCGGATCATCAGCGCCGTCCGCACCGCGGTCCCCGGCGACTTCCTCTACTTCAACGGGATGCCGACCGCCGAGCAGACCCAGCTCGCCTACCGCGGCATCGGCATCACGCTCTACTCCTCGGCCGTCTTCTGCTTCGCGCCCGAGATCGCCCTCGCCTTCTACGAGGCCCACAAGACCGGCGACGACAGCACCGCCCACCGCCTCCTCGACGGCTTCTACCGGCCCTTCGTCGAACTGCGCGCCCAGGGCCGCGGCTACGCCGTCGCCCTCGTCAAGGCCGGCGTACGGCTGCGCGGTCTCGACGTGGGGGAGGTACGGCCCCCGCTGCACGAGCCGGGCGAGGACCATGTCAAGCAGCTCGCCGGCATCGTCGAGCGGGGATACGCCCTGCTGGACGAGGGCAAGGCAACGCGCGGGACGAGCACGTGAGGACGGGGAACGGGCCGGTGAAGGCGCAGGACGAGCACGTGAGGACGGAGATCGGGCCCGTGAAGGCGGAGGACAAGTGAAGGCGTCGGCGTTCGTCTACCCCTGGGACGTCAACGGCGATCCCGAGGCACCGGGCCGCATCGCCGCGCTCGGCGTACGGCAGGCCACGCTGGCCTCCGCCTACCACTCCACCCGCGCGCTCACCCCCCGCCATCCGCGCCACCGCATCGTCACCGCCGAGCACGCGGCCGTGCTGTACCCCACGGACGACCGGTGGCAGGGGCGCAGGCTGCGCCCGTACGCCGCCGGGGACTGGGCCCCCGGGGACGCCTTCGGCGAGGCCGCCGCCGCGCTCGCGGACGCCGGTCTGGAGGTCCACACCTGGGTCGTCCTCGCGCACAACTCCCGCCTGGGCGCCGAACACCCGGACACCTCCGTCGTCAACGCCTACGGCGACCGCTACCCGTGGGCCCCGTGCATCGCGCAGCCCGGCACCCGCGCCTACCTCGTCGAGCTGGCCGCCGAGGCCGCCGTACGGCCCGGGGCGCGCGGCACCGAACTGGAGTCCCTCGGCTGGTACGGCCTCCAGCACCTGCACGCCCACGACAAGACCGGCGGGGTCGGCCTCGGGGACGCCGGCCAGTACCTGATGGCGCTCTGCTTCTGCCCGGCCTGCCGGGAGGGGTACGGCCGGCAGGGCCTGGACGCCGACGAGCTGGCCGCCGCCGTACGCGAGGCGCTGGAGCCGCTGTGGCGGGGCGCGCCCGACGACGGCGGCTGGGCGGGGGTCGAGAAGCTGCTCGGCGAGACGGCCGCGGCGGCCACGCGCGCCTGGCGCGACGACACCGCCCGCACGCTCCAGGAGGCGGCCGTCGCCGCGGTCCGCGCCGCGGCGCCCGAGGGTTTCCAGGTGCTGCTGCACGCCGACCCCGTCCCCTACCACGTCGGCGCCAACCCGGGCGTGGACCCCGCGCACATCCTGGCCGTCGCGGACGGGGTGGTCGTACCGTGCGCGGGCGGCCCCGGCCTGCTGACGCCCTTCGCGGAGCACCGGCGGGACGCCACCGTGGTCGCGGCCAACTTCGGCGTGGTCTCCGGCATGGGCGGCAGCCCGGCCACGCTCGCGGCGGACGCGGCGCGGGCCCGGGAGCTGGGCGCGACGGAACTGCGGCTGTACCACGCCGGATTGGCGTCGGACGAGGATCTCGCGAGAGCCGGGCAGGCGCTCGCCGGGCTGTGAGACGACGGGAGGCATGGGGCGGGGCCGCGGGGGACTGCGGCTGTGCCGGGCCGGGCAGGGTCGGCGCCGGACGGGCTTGACGGTGGTCCGGTCCGGGGGTGCTCGGCGGGTGCGGTGCGGGCGCGGGGGTGCTCGGCGCGGGCCGGGTGGAGGCGTGGGCTCGCTCGGGGTGGACGCGGCGTGGGTTCGGGGGCCGGGGGCCGGGGGCCAGAGGGCGGACAGCGGGCCGGGCGGAGGTAGGCCGCCGCGCGGGCTGCCGCGGGGGCCGCCACCGACGCCGGCGGGCCGGTGCGGCGGGCCGGGGCCGGCCGGTCCCGGCGTGACCGATGAGTTCCGGGCTCCCCGCCGGTCCACCTTCTCCCACCACCCAGGAGGAGCAGCGATGACCGACACCCCGCTCGATCTCGGCCCCCAGACCCGGATCCTGGCCCGCCTCGCCGACGGCGTCACCGACGGACAGCTCTCCGGCCCGACGCCGTGCCCGGACCTCGCGGTGCGCAACCTGCTGGGCCACCTGTCCGGCCTGGCCCTGGCCTTCCGCGACGCCGCGCGCAAGGACCTGGGCGTCACGACCGACACCAGCCCGGACGCCACCGTGCCCGACATCGGCCCCGGCTGGCGCGAGGAGCTCGCCAAGCTTCTCGACGAACTCGCCGACGCCTGGCGCGACCCGGCCGCGTGGACCGGCATGACCCGCGCGGGCGGCGTGGACCTGCCCGGCGAGGTGGCCGGCGCGGTGGTGACCGACGAACTGGTCGTCCACGGCTGGGACCTGGCCCGCGCCACCGGCTTGCGGTACGACCCCGACCCCGCCGCGCTGCGGTCGACGTACGACTTCCTCCTCGCCGCGGTCGACGATCCCGGCCGCGGCGACATCTTCGGCCCGGTCGTCCCGGTGCCGGCCGAGGCCTCGCTGCTGGACCGGACGGTGGGGCTCAGCGGACGGGACCCCGGCTGGACGCCGGGGCGGTGACCGGCGGGTGTGGTCCGGGGCGGTGACCGGCGGGCGCCGGCGCCCGGGGCGACCGTACGCTCCCGGCATGTCTCTCACCCTCACCGTCCTCGGCACCGCCTCCCCGCACCCGGGTCCGGACCGGCCCTGCTCCGGCTACCTGGTGCGGGGCGAGGGTGCCGACGTGTGGGTGGACGCCGGACCCGGTACCTTCGCGGAGTTGCAGCGGCACACCGATCCGGCGCGGCTCGACGCCGTCTGGATCTCGCATCTGCACGCCGACCACAGCGCCGATCTGCTGTCCGCCGTGTACGCCCTCGCGTACGGCGGGCTGACCCCGGCCGCGCCTCTTCCCGTCTACGCCCCGGCCGGCTGCGCGGACCGTCTGGCCGGGTTCCTCGGGCGGCCGGACACGGAGTTCCTGAAGGGCGTCCTCGACTTCCGGGCCTTGTCCGACGGGCACATCGCCCGGCACGGCGGCCTCACCCTCACCGCCCGAGCCGTCGCACACGACACCGAGGCGTACGGGCTGCGCGCCGCCTTCGGCGGGCGGGTGCTCGCGTACTCCGGGGACAGCGGGCCCTGCGCCGCGCTCACCGAGCTGGCCCGCGACGCCGACCTGTTCCTCTGCGAGGCCGACCTCGACGTCCATCGCGAAGGCGAACAGGTTCATCTGACCCCCGAGGACGCCGGGCGCACGGCACGGGCGGCCGGCGCGGCGGAGCTGCTCGTCACGCACGTCGGGCCCACGCTCACCCCGGAGTCGGCGACCGCGCGTGCCGCCCTGGCCTTCGGCGGGCCGGCCGCCACCGCCCGCGTGGGCGCGACCAGGACCGTCTGACCGCTCCTCGCCGCAACCTCAGCTTCCTTTGTCAGAAGCATTGACGAAACACGGGCCTCCTCCTACCTTCAACGGGTCGTACTTCGTACGTCATATATGAGACGCGATATGTGAGATCCGACGCGAGATCCGAGAGGCGCGCATGACCTCTGTGCCCACGCCGATCCCCTCCCGCACGCAGTACGTGCTGGAAGGGATCAAACACCGCATCCTCACCGGGCAGTTGACGCCGGGTCAGGCGCTTGTCGAGACCGAACTCGCCGCCCAGTTCGGGGTGTCCAAGACCCCGGTGCGTGAGGCACTCAAGACCCTGGCCGGCACCGGGCTCGTCGTGATGAACCAGTACAAGGGCGTCACGGTGCGCATGGTGGACGCGGACATGGCGCGCGAGGTCTACGACGTGCGGCTGCTGCTGGAGCCCGAGGCGCTCAAGCGGGCGGTGCGGCGCGGGGCGTCCCTGGACGCCGCGCGGGACGCGCTGACCCGGGCCGACGCGGCGACCGACACCGCCGAACGGTCCCTCGCCAACCGGGAGTTCCACCGCGCCCTGTACCTGCCGTGCGGCAACCCGCTGCTCGGCCGGATGCTCGACGAGGTCCGCGACCAGGCGGCCCTGGTCTCCGCCGTCGCCTGGGCGGCCTCGCCCTCCTGGGACCGGGAGGCCGGCGAGCACCGGGAGATCCTGCGGCTCGCCCTCGCCGGCGACGCCGACGGCGCGGGGCGCGCCCTGCACGCGCATATCGCCTCCTTCGTCGAACGGGCCTTTCCGCAAGCGGAGTCCGGGGCCCAGGGAGAGGACGGTCCGGCATGACAACGACGTTCGAGACCCAGCGGGCGGCCCTGGCCGACGTGGTGGCGATCCCGGTGACCCCGTTCGCCGAGGACGGCACCATCGACCAGGACACCCACCGGGCCCTGCTGCGTCGTCTGCTCGACGCCGGGGTGCGGACCCTCACCCCGAACGGCAACACCGGCGAGTTCTACGCCCTCACGCCCGAGGAACGGCAACGGGTCACGGAGGTGACCATCGACGAGGCGGGGGAGCGGGCCGTCATCCTCGTCGGGGTCGGCCACGACATCCCCACCGCCATCGCCTCCGCCCGCCACGCCCGCGAGCACGGCGCCCAGATGATCATGGTGCACCAGCCCGTCCACCCGTACGTCGCGCAGAGCGGCTGGGTCGACTACCACCGCGCCATCGCGGAGGCGGTGCCCGAGCTGGGCGTCGTCCCGTACATCCGCAACGCGCAGCTGCACGGCGTCCGCCTCGCCGAACTCGCCGACGCCTGCCCCAACGTGATCGGCGTGAAGTACGCCGTCCCGGACGCGGCCAGATTCGCGGCGTTCGCCCGCGACGCCGGTCTCGACCGCTTCGTGTGGGTGGCCGGTCTCGCCGAGCCGTACGCCCCCTCGTACTTCTCCGCCGGCGCCACCGGTTTCACCTCGGGGCTGGTGAACATCGCCCCGTCCGTCTCGCTGAACATGATCGAAGCGCTGCGGGCCGGCGACTTCCCGGCCGCCATGAAGGTCTGGGAGCAGATCCGCCGCTTCGAGGAACTCCGCGCGGCCAACGGCTCCGCCAACAACGTCACGGTCGTCAAGGAGGCCCTCGCCTCCCTCGGCCTGTGCCGCCGCGACGTGCGCCCGCCGAGCCGCCCGCTGCCCGAGGACGAGCGCGTCGAGGTCGCCGCCATCGCCTCCCGGTGGTCCATATGAACGAGCCCACCAGGAAGCGCCCCGAAGAGCTCAGAAGCCACCAGTGGTACGGGACCGAGGGCCTGCGCTCCTTCAGCCACCGCGCCCGCACCCGCCAGCTCGGCTACCTCCCCGAGGAACACCTCGGCAAGCCGGTCATCGCGATCCTCAACACCTGGTCCGACATCAACCCCTGCCACGTCCACCTGCGCGACCGCGCGCAGGCGGTGAAGCGCGGGGTGTGGCAGGCCGGGGGCTTCCCGCTGGAGTTCCCGGTCTCCACCCTCAGTGAGACCTTCCAGAAGCCGACCCCGATGCTCTACCGCAACATGCTGGCGATGGAGACCGAGGAACTGCTGCGGTCCTACCCCGTCGACGGGGCCGTGCTCATGGGCGGCTGCGACAAGTCCACGCCCGCCCTGCTCATGGGGGCGGCGAGCGTCGACCTGCCCGCCGTCTTCGTGCCCGCCGGCCCCATGCTGCCGGGGCACTGGCGCAACGAGGTCCTCGGTTCCGGCACCGACATGTGGAAGTACTGGGACGACAAGCGGGCCGGCCTGATCGGCGACTGCGAGATGACCGAACTGGAGAGCGGCCTGGCCCGTTCGCCCGGTCACTGCATGACGATGGGGACGGCGTCCACGCTGACGGCCGCCGCGGAGGCCCTCGGGGTCACGGTCCCGGGTGCCTCCAGCATCCCGGCCGTCGACTCCGGGCACGACCGGATGGCCGCCGCCGCGGGACTGCGGATCGTCGAACTGGTCCACAAGGACCGCAGGCTGAGCGACCTCCTCACCGAGGACGCCTTCACGGACGCGGTCACCACGGTCCTCGGACTCGGCGGCTCCACCAACGCCGTGATCCACCTGATCGCCATGGCGGGCCGGGCGGGCGTCACACTCACCCTCGACGACTTCGACCGCATCGCCCGCACGGTCCCCGTCCTCGCCAACGTCCGGCCCGGCGGACAGACGTACCTGATGGAGGACTTCCACTTCGCCGGCGGCCTGCCCGGGTTCCTCTCCCGGATCCCGGACCTGCTCCACTTGGAGCGTCCGACGGTCTCCTACGACACGATGCGCGAGCAGCTCGCCGGCGCGCAGGTGCACAACGACGACGTCATCCGGCCCCGGGACAACCCGGTGGCGGGCGAGGGCGGGGTCGCCGTCCTGCGCGGCAACCTCTGCCCGGACGGCGCGGTCATCAAGCACATCTCCGCCGAGCCGCACCTGCTCAAGCACACCGGACGGGCGGTCGTCTTCGACGACTACCGGACGATGCAGCGCACCATCAACGACCCGTCGCTCGGCATCACCGCGGACAGCGTGCTGGTGCTGCGCAACGCCGGGCCCAAGGGCGGTCCGGGCATGCCCGAGTACGGGATGCTGCCGATCCCCGACCACCTGCTCAAGCAGGGCGTGCGGGACATGGTCCGGATCTCCGACGCCCGGATGAGCGGCACGAGTTACGGCGCCTGTGTCCTGCACGTGGCCCCCGAGTCCTATGTCGGCGGTCCGCTGGCCCTCGTCCGCACCGGGGACACGATCACCCTGGACGTCGAGGCGCGCAGCCTCCATCTCGCCGTGGACGACGACGAGCTGGAGCGCAGGCGGGCCGAGTGGACGCCGCCGCCCGTCCGCTACGAACGCGGATACGGCGCGCTCTACAACGACCAGATCACCCAGGCCGACACCGGCTGCGACTTCGAGTTCCTGGCCCGTCCGGGCACGGTGCAGGACCCGTACGCGGGCTGAACCGCCGCACGGCCTCGCACACCCCTGTACAGGGAGAAAGCGCTTCCCGCACGACGACGCACGACGACGCACGACGCACGCACGACGCACGCACGACGTACGAGAACGGAGAACTGTCATGGCCCAAGCCGCAGCCGTGGCGAAACCGCCCGCGCCACCCCGGCGGCGCCGTGCCTCCGCCACACCGCGCAAGCTGCCGTACCTGCTGATCGCCCCGGCGGCCCTGCTCATGCTGGGGTTCATCGCCTACCCGGTGATCAGTGTCTTCTACTACAGCCTGCAGAACTACAACCCGACCAAACCGTGGCGGAACGGCTACGCGGGCTTCGACAACTTCGTCCACGCCTTCACCGACGACCCGGTGTTCTGGGACACGCTGATCTTCAGCGCCAAGTGGGTGTTCGTCGAGGTCGGGCTCCAGCTGCTGTTCGGTCTGGCGCTGGCGCTCATCGTCAACCAGACCTTCGTCGGCCGGGGACTGGGCCGCGCACTGGTCTTCTCCCCGTGGGCCGTCTCCGGTGTGCTGACCTCCGCGATCTGGGTGCTGCTCTACAACTCCCAGACGGGCATCACCCGTTACCTCGCGGACCTGGGCATCGGCAGCTACGGCACCAGCTGGCTGTCGGACACCTCGACCGTGTTCCCGGCGGCGATCATCGCCGACCTGTGGCGTGGTGTCCCCTTCTTCGCGATCCTCATCCTCGCCGACCTGCAGTCCGTCTCGAAGGACCTGTACGAGGCCGCGGAGGTGGACGGGGCGAGCCGCGTCAAGCAGTTCTGGCACATCACGCTGCCGCACCTGAAGGACGCGATCATCCTGTCCACGCTGCTGCGCGCGGTGTGGGAGTTCAACAACGTCGATCTGCTCTACACCCTCACCGGCGGCGGACCCGCGGGCGAGACGACGACGCTCCCGCTCTACATCGCCAACACCAGCGTCGACGCGCACAACTTCGGTTACGCGTCCGCCCTGACCACGGTGGCGTTCGTGATTCTGCTCTTCTGCTCGATGGTCTATCTGCGCCTGAGCAAGTTCGGAGGTGGGGACAAGTGATCACCAAGGAGGCCACCCCGGCGGCACCCGCTCCCGCGCGGGTGATCACCGACCCCCCGCGCCCGCTCAAGGCCGGCCGCAACTGGGACGAGGTCCCGCGCTGGCAGATCTGGCTGCCGCTCGGCATCTACCTCGTCTTCACCCTGATCCCGTTCTACTGGATCCTGCTCTTCGCGCTGCGCCCGGCCGGCTCGACCTCGCTGGTGCCCTGGCCGATGACCTTCGTCCACTTCGAGAAGGTGTGGACGGAGCGCAGCTTCGCCACCTACTTCGAGAACAGCCTGCTCGTCGGTCTCGCCACCCTGGTGATGACGACCCTGGTCGCGCTGGCCGGCGGCTACGCCCTCGCCCGGTTCGACTTCAAGATCAAGAAGGCCTTCATGCTGGGGCTGCTGTGCTCCCAGTTCGTGCCGGGCGCGCTGCTGCTGGTGCCGCTGTTCGAGATCTTCGCCGAGCTCCAGATGATCAACTCGCTGGTCAGTGTCATCATCGCGGAGACCGTCTTCCAGCTCCCCCTGTCGATGATCCTGATCAGCAACTTCATCAAGAACGTGCCGTACTCGCTGGAGGAGGCGGCCTGGGTCGACGGCTGCAACCGGTTCACCGCGTTCCGGATCGTCGTCCTGCCGCTGCTCCGGCCCGGTCTGATCGCCGTCGGCTCCTTCGCGTTCGTGCACTCCTGGAACCACTTCCTGTTCGCCCTGATGTTCCTGAACAACCAGAGCAAGCAGACCATCCCCGTCGGCCTCAACACCCTGATGAGCGCCGACAGCGTCGACCTCGGCGCGCTCGCCGCGGGCGGCATCATCGCGGCCGTACCCGTCGTGATCGTGTTCGCCTTCATCCAGAAGTGGCTGATCACCGGCTTCAGCGCGGGGGCGGTGAAGGGGTGACGCGGAAACGAGTCCTGCACCTCACGGCGGCCGTCGGCCTGCTTGGCGTCCTGGGCACGCCCGCGGGGGCCGAAACCCGCGACATCAGCCGTGACACGCTGCCCGCGAACGACGGCTGGGCGGCGTACGGCACCGGCACCACCGGAGGCGCCGCGGCCGACGACGCCCATGTGTACACGGTCACCGACCGCGCCGGGCTGGTCCGGGCGCTCGACGGCGGCAGCGACACCCCGAAGATCATCAAGATCGCCGGGACCATCGACGCCAACACCGACGACGACGGCGACCACCTGGACTGCGCCGACTACGCCACCGACGGCTACAGCCTGACGAAGTACCTGGCCGCCTACGATCCCCGCACCTGGGGTGCGGCCAAGCCCAGCGGTCCGCAGGAGGAGGCCCGCCAGGCCTCCGCCGCCCAGCAGGCCGAGCGGGTCGTCCTGCGCGTCGGCTCCCACACCACGATCGTCGGCCTCGGCTCCAAGGCCGTCCTCAAGGGCGCCGGCCTCCAGGTCGACAACGCGGACAACGTGATCATCCGCAACCTCGAACTGCGCGACGCCTACGACTGCTTCCCCGTCTGGCAGCCCAACAGCGGCGGCCTCGGCGACTGGAAGACGGCGTACGACACCCTCTGGCTGCGCGGCGCCACCCACGTCTGGGTCGACCACGTCACGGCCTCCGACAAGGGCCACCCGGACGAGAAGGAACCCACCTACTTCGCCCGCAACCACCTGCGCCACGACGGCCTGCTGGACATCACCAACGGCTCGGACCTGATCACCGTCTCCTGGAGCCGGTTCGCCGACCACGACAAGGCGATGCTGATCGGCAACGGGGACACCGCCACCGGCGACCGCGGCAAGCTCCGGGTCACCCTGCACCACAACGAGTTCGAGTCCGTCGTCCAGCGCGCCCCGCGCGTGCGCTTCGGCCAGGTGCACCTCTACAACAACCGGTACGTCGTCCCCGAGGACGCCCACGACTACCGCTACTCCATCGGGGTGTCCACCGAATCGGCGATCCGCGCCGAGAACAACGCCTTCCACACCCCCGGCCACGTGGAGGCCGCCGACCTGGTCAAGAGCTGGAACGGCTCCGCCCTGCACCAGAGCGGCACCCTCTTCAACGGCTACCCGGTCGACCTGCTCGCCATCCACAACGCCTACAACTCGGGCAGCGAGCGCGACCTCACGGCCGACGTCGGCTGGGTACCCACCCTGCACACGAAGATCGACAGCGCCGCCACGGCCGACCGAGAGGTGGCACGCGGCGCGGGCGCAGGGAGGAATCCGTGAGCGAGATGAACGTACCCATCGTCCTGGCGGGTGCGCGCGGCCACGGCCGCTGGCACCTGGACAACATCCGCCGGCTCCAGGACAAGGGCATCGTGCGCCTGGCCGGGATCTGCGAGCTCACCCCGCTGGCCGGGGACGAGATCCCCGAGGGCCTCGGCACGCCCGAGCAGTCCGCCGACCTCGGCGCCCTGCTCGACTCCACCGGCGCCCGGATCGCGGTGATCTGCACCCCGATCCCGACCCACACCGACCTGGCGCTGACGGCCGCGGCCAGGGGCGTGCACCTGCTCCTGGAGAAGCCGCCCGCCCCCTCGTACGCCGAGTTCCGCCGGATGGCCGACGGGGTGGCTTCGGCGGGGGTCGCCTGCCAGATCGGCTTCCAGTCGCTGGGCTCGCACGCGGTGCCCGCGATCCGCCGGTTGATCGCCGAGGGCGCGATCGGCGAGATCGCCGGGTTCGGCGGGGCCGGCGCCTGGGCCCGGCCCGAGGCGTACTACCGGCGCGCGCCCTGGGCGGGCAAGCGCCGCCTGAACGGTGTCGACGTGATCGACGGGGTGCTGACCAACCCGCTCGCGCACGCCGTCGCCACCGCCCTCGCGCTGGCCGGCGCGCCCCGCGCCGAGGACGTCACCACGATCGAGACCGAGCTGCTGCGCGCCAACGACATCGAGTCCGACGACACCTCGTGCGTCCGCATCACCACCGCCCAGGGCCTGCCGGTGATCGTCGCCGCGACGCTGTGCGCCGAGGACCCCGACGAGCCGTACGTCGTCGCGCACGGCAGCCGCGGTCGGATCACCTTCTGGTACAAGCAGGACCGCGTCCTGCTCCAGCGCGCCGGCCACGGCCCCGAGGAGTACGACCACGGCCGCACCGACCTGCTGGAGAACCTCGTCGAGCACCTCACCGACGGCGCCGAACTGCTGGTCACGCCGGACACGACGGGCTCCTTCATGAAGGTGGTCGAAGCGATCCGCCGGGCTCCCGACCCGGCTCCGCTGCCCGAGGGCATCTGGCACCTGCTCCCCGGCGAGCGACGCCGGGTCGTGCCCGGCATCGACGGACTCGTCGCGGCCGCCGCCGACAACCTCGCCCTCTACTCCGAGCTGGGCGCCTCCTGGGCCCTACCGAAAGAGGTGAGCACGTGAAGACGCCCCACGACACGCCGGTGCTGCGCGTGGCGGGCCGCCCGGTCGGCCGGTACGTCACCCGGCCCGAACTGCCCGACCGGCTCTCCCCGCGCCCGTACCTGCATCCCGTCACCACCCTGGCCGGCACGGTGGTCACCGAACTCGCCCCCGCCGACCACCTCCACCACCTCGGCGTCGGTGTCGCCGTTCCCGACGTCGAGGGGTTCAACTTCTGGGGCGGACGCACCTACGTCCGCGACCAGGGCCCGACCGAGCTCGACAACCACGGCGTCCAGCGCCACGCCGCGTTCCAGCTGAGCGACCCCGACGGCTTCGTGGAGGAACTGCGCTGGGTGGCCGCCGGAGCCGAGCTGCTGCGCGAACGCCGTACCGTCGCGGCCACCGAACTGACCGACACCGCCTGGGCGCTGGACTTCACCTTCTCCCTCACCAACGTCACCACCGGCCCGCTGTCGATCGGCAGCCCGGCCACCAACGGGCGCCCCGGCGCGGCCTACGGCGGCTTCTTCTGGCGTGCCCGCAAGGAGGACCGGTCCCCGGACGTGTTCACCGCGGGCACCGAGGGCGAGGCGCAGGTGCACGGCGCCCGCGCCGACTGGCTCGCCCTGGCCGGCGCCACCTGGACCCTGGTCTTCGCCGGCGCCACCGAACGGACCCGCCGCGACCCGTGGTTCGTGCGCACCACCGAGTACCCGGGCGTCGGCTCGTCCCTGGCGTCCGACGAGCGGCTGACGGTCGCGCCGGGCGACACCGCCGTACGGCGGATCGTCACGGTGGTCGCCGACGGCCGCCTCGACCGCGACGGGGCAGCCGCCCTCATCAGGAAGGCGGTGAGCCCGTGACCGCCGAGACGTACACGAACCCCGTCCTGAACGCCGACTGGTCCGACCCGGACGTCGTCCGCGTCGGCGACGACTTCTACCTCACCGCCTCCAGCTTCGGCCGCGCCCCCGGCCTGCCGCTGCTGCACTCCCGCGACCTGGTCAACTGGACGCTCGTCGGCCATGCCCTCGAACGCCTGGAGCCGGCCGGCGAGTTCAGGACCCCGCGGCACGACTGCGGGGTCTGGGCCCCGTCACTGCGGCACCACGACGACCGCTTCTGGATCTTCTGGGGCGACCCCGACCAGGGCATCTTCCAGATCAACGCACCCGAGATCAGGGGCCCTTGGACCCGCCCGCACCTGCTCAAGGAGGGCAAGGGCCTGATCGACGCCTGCCCCCTGTGGGACGAGGAGAGCGGCGAGGCGTACCTCGTGCACGCCTGGGCCAAGTCCCGCTCCGGCATCAAGAACCGCCTCACCGGTCACCGCATGCACCCCGACGGCACCTCCCTGCTCGACGAGGGCAAGGTGATCGTCGACGGGGACCGCATCCCCGGCTGGTTCACCCTCGAAGGCCCCAAGCTCTACCGGCACGACGGCTGGTTCTGGATCTTCGCCCCCGCCGGCGGGGTGGAGACCGGCTGGCAGGGCGCCTTCCGCTCCCGCGGCTTCTTCGGACCGTACGAGGAGAAGGTCGTCCTGGAGCAGAAGGACACCGACGTCAACGGGCCGCACCAGGGCGGCTGGGTGCGCACCCAGACCGGCGAGGACTGGTTCCTGCACTTCCAGCAGCGCGGCGCCTACGGCCGGGTCGTGCACCTCCAGCCGATGCGCTGGGGCGAGGGGGGCACCTCCCGCTCGGGCGAAGCCGGGAGCGGCGGAGGCTGGCCGGTGCTCGGCGACGACGGCGCGCCCGTGGCCGTACACCGCAAGCCCGACCTGCCGCCTCAGCCGGCCGCCGCGCCCGCCACCGACGACGACTTCCCCGGCGGACGCTTCGGGCGTCAGTGGCAGTGGACGGCCAACCCGCAGGACGGCTGGGCCACCCAGCACTCCGGGGACGGCCTCAGGCTGTCCTGCGTCCGCTCGGCCGACGCGCACGACCTGCGCAAGCTGCCGAACATCCTCACCCAGCGGCTGCCGGGCACCCCGTGCGCCGTCGAGGTGGAGCTGACCCTGCACGGCGAGGACCCCGGGGCGCGGGCCGGACTGGCCGTCCTCGGCGACGCCTTCAGCTGGATCGGGCTCCAGCGGGGGAGCGACGGCGCCGTCCACCTCGTGCACCGGTTCGCCGAGGCCGTCGCCGAGCGGGAACGGGACGCCGACCACCCGCGCCTCGCCCCCGGGGGACGGGCCAGGCTCCGCATCGAGATCGGCACCGGAGCGCGCTGCCGCTTCTTCCACGACGTCGGCGACGGCCCGCGTCGCTCCGGCCCCGTCTTCGCCGCCACCCCCTGGCGCTGGGTCGGTGCCCTGCTCGGCCTGTTCGCCCTCGCGCCCGCCGGACCGGGACACGCCGGTGCGGCGACCTTCGAGACCTTCCGGATCACCGACCTGTAAGAGAACGCGTTCGTCACACCTTTTGCACGCCTGTTGGGAGCCGCAATGACGCACCTCCATAGCAAGCGCTTGCCGAGACCGGGTCACGGCAAGGTCGTCGCCACCGTCCTCGGCCTCGTGGCCGCGCTGAGCCTCGGCGCGGTCGGGGAGGCCGACGCCGTCCCCGGGAGGTCTGCGCCAGCCGTGGACCGCTGGACCGACCGGCCGCACGGTTTCGCCTCCCTCGCCGGTGGCACCACCGGCGGCGCGGGCGGCAAGGTCGTGACGGTCACCGACCAGGCCTCGCTGGCCAGGTACGCGGCGGCCGAGGAGCCGTACATCATCCGGGTGGCGGGGGCGATAGCCGTCGAGCCCTTCGGCTCGGACATCGTCGTGGCCTCGGACAAGACGATCATCGGGGTCGGTGTCACCGGCGAGATCGTCCACGGCGAACTGCACCTCGATCCCGGCACGCACAACGTGATCATCCGCAACCTGACGATCCGGGACTCGGCGGTCGAGGGCAACTGGGACTGCAAGGACACCGACTTCGACGGCATCCAGATGGACACCGTCCACCACGTGTGGATCGACCACAACCGCTTCTCGAACCTCTGCGACGGTCAGCTGGACATCCGCAAGGACAGCGACTACGTGACCGTCTCCTCCAACCGGTTCGAGAACAACAACAAGACCTTCGGCCTGGGGTGGACGGCCAACGTCACCACACAGATCACCATCGACCACAACTGGTTCGCGAACACCAAACAGCGCAACCCCTCCGTGGACAACGCCGCCCGCGCCCACCTGTACAACAACTACCTGACGGCGCAGGCGGACCCCGGCGACCCCGTGTGGACGTACGGCAACTGGTCGCGCGGCCGGACCAGGATGGTCATCGAGAACAGCTACTACCGCGACGTCCAGCACCCCTACCAGGCCGATGCCACCGCCGAGCTGGTCGAGCGCGGCTCGATCCTGAGGAACACGACCGGCCGGCACGACGAGTGGGGCGCCGCGTTCGACCCACGGGACTTCTACGACTACCGGCTCGACCCGGCCGCCGCCGTGCCGGCGCTGGTCACGCGCTACTCCGGCCCGCAGCGGCGGATCGGCGACCCGGTGACGCTGCACGTCCCGGCCGACTACCCGACCGTCCAGGCCGCGGTGGACGCCGTGCCCGACGGCAACGCCGAGCCGGTGACCATCGCGGTCGCGCCGGGCACGTACCGGGCGAAGGTCCTCATCCCGGCGACCAAGCCGAACATCGTGTTGCAGGGGACTGGACAGGACCGCTCGGACACCGTCATCGTCTACGACACGCCTGCCGCGTACGGGGGCTCCACGGGGAGCGCGACCGTACGGATCGCCGCGAACGACGTCACCGCCCGCAACCTCACCTTCAGCAACGACTTCGACGAGGCCGCGGTCGAGCTCGGCGCCGAGCAGGCCCTCGCCATGAAGACGACCGGCGACCGGATCGTCTTCGAGGACACCGCCTTCCTGGGCAACCAGGACACCCTGATGACCGACAGCCCCAAGCTGGACGTGATCAGCCGGGTCTACATCCGCGACTCGTACATCGAGGGCGATGTCGACTTCGTGTACGGACGCGCGACCACCGTCGTCGAGCGCTCCGTCATCAAGGCGCTCAGCCGGGGTTCCACCACCAACAACGGCTACATCACGGCCGCCTCGACCTGGACGGGCAACCCGTACGGGTTCCTGATCACCCGGTCGAAGATCGTGAGCGACGCGCCCGCCGGCTCCTTCCACCTCGGACGGCCCTGGCACCCGGGCGGGGAGCCGCAGGCGGTGGCCCAGGTGCTGATCCGCGACACCGAGCTGCCCGCCGCGATCAAGTCCTCGCCGTGGACCGACATGGGCGGGTTCTCATGGAAGGACGCGCGGCTGGCCGAGTACCGCAACACCGGACCGGGAGCGGCCGTGACCGCGGACCGGCCGCAGCTGAGCGACGCCGACGCGAAGGCGTACACCGTCGCGCAGTACCTCAAGGGCACGGACGGCTGGGCGCCGCACGCCCGCCGCTGAGTGCCGTGTCCCGACCTCAGACCCCCCACAACTTCACATCTCCGCTGGGATCCAGAAGAAAGAGCCGACCAATGAAGATCAGCATCCGCAGAAGCAGGCGCGCTGCCATAGCCGTCGCCCTGGGTTCCGTCCTCGCGCTGACCGCCACCGCCTGCGGTGACGACGGCAGCGGTTCGGGCGGTGACACGGGCGCCGACGGCAGCGGCAAGGGCAAGATCGTCTTCTGGGACAACAACGGCGGTGTGCGCACCGACATCTGGAAGGAGGTCATCGCCGACTTCGAGAAGGCGAACCCGGACATCGACGTCGAGTACGTCGGGATCGCCTCCACCGAGTACCAGTCGAAGGTCGACACCGCCATCCAGGGCGGCGGTCTGCCGGACGTCGGCGGTGTCGGCGCGGCGATGATCGCGGCGATCTCCGCGCAGAACGCGCTGGAACCGCTGGACGACCGGCTGGCCAAGTCCTCCCTCGACGGCAAGCTCAACGAGGACATGCTCAAGTCGCTGAAGGCGGCCGGCGGCGGGGACGGCACGCTGTACTCGATCCCGACCTCCGCCAACAACGGTGTCCTCTACTACCGCACCGACCTGTTCGAGCGGGCGGGCCTGGAGGCGCCGACGACCTGGGACAGGTTCTACGAGGCCGCGGACAAGCTCACCAACGTCGGCAAGAACGAGTTCGGTTACACCATCCGCGGTGGCGCCGGTTCCATCGCGCAGGCGCTGGACGCGATGTACGGGCAGTCCGGCATCACGTCGTTCTGGGACGCGAGCGGCGAGAAGACCACGGTCAACGACCCGAAGAACGTGGCGGCGCTGGAGAAGTACGCGGACCTCTACAAGAAGGTCACCCCCGCCGCCGACCTGAACAACGACTTCACCAAGATGGTCGCCCAGTGGGACTCCGGCACGATCGGGATGCTGAACCACAACCTGGGTTCCTACCAGGACCATGTGAAGGCGTTCGGGACGGACAAGTTCCGGGGGATTCCGCAGCCGACCGGGCCCGGCGGGAAGCGGGTCCAGGTCTCCAACCCCGTGGACGGGCTCGGCCTGTTCAAGAGCTCGAAGAACAAGGGCGCCGCCTGGAAGTTCATCAAGTTCGCCACCTCGCACGCGGAGAACTCGAAGTTCAACGAGTCGGCCGGTCAGGTGCCGTCGAACAACGACGCCGCGCAGGACGCGTGGGTCTCCAAGGCCGAGCCGACGAAGCTGGCCGCCGAGGCGCTGAGCGACGGTTCCACGACGATCGTGCAGCTGCCGTACTACCTGCCGGACTGGGGCACGATCTCGAAGTCGGACAACGAGCCGAACTTCCAGAAGGTGCTGCTCGGGAAGATGAGCGCGAAGGACTTCCTGGACACGCTCGCCGAGCAGCTGAACACCGCTCAGGCGGAGTGGAACGAGCAGAAGGGCTAGGAGCCCGGTCGTCGGCCGTCCGTGGCCGGCCGCGCGGTTCCCCGCGCCCCTTCGGGGGCGCGGGGGGCCACCCCCCATGTGAAAGGCACCGTCATCTCGTTAGGCCGCTGAGAAAGGCACATCGTCGTGTCGCTCACCCGCAGACAGGTCACCACCGCGGCGCTCGGCGCCGCTCCTCTCGCTCTTTCCGCAACCGGTACCGCGCGGGCCTCGGGCCGTCGTACGCGGACCCTCTACCTCGCCGGTGACTCCACCGCCGCCCAGAAGTACGCCGACGCCGCCCCCGAGACCGGGTGGGGCATGGCGCTTCCGTTCTTCCTGCACAAGGACCGGCCCGTCGCCAACCACGCGGTGAACGGGCGCAGTTCGAAGAGCTTCGTCGACGAGGGACGGCTCGACGCCATCCTCTCCGCGATCCGGCCGGGGGACTTCCTGCTCGTCCAGTTCGCGCACAACGACGAGAAGACCACGGACCCCACCCGCTACACCGAGCCCTGGACGACGTACCAGGACTATCTGCGCCTGTACATCGACGGCGCACGGGCCCGCGGAGCGCGGCCCGTGCTCGCCACGGCCGTCGAGCGGCGGAGGTTCGACGCGAGCGGCAACGCCGTGCCGAGCCACGGCGACTATCCGGCGGCGATGCGTGCGCTCGCCGAGGAGGAGCGCGTGGCGCTGCTCGACCTCCAGGCCCTCTCGCTCGCGCTGTGGCAGAAGCTCGGCGCCGAGGAGACGAAGAAGTACTTCAACTGGACCGCGACCGAGCAGGACAACACGCACTTCAACCCGCCGGGCGCGATCGCCGTGGCCCGGCTGGTCGCCGCCGAGCTGCTGCACCACCGGGTGCTGGCGCCCCAGGACGTGCGCCGGCTCGACGCGGAGATCCCGGAGTCCTGGATCACCTGGCCGACGGCCACCGCGTAACCACCCTTCTTCGAGAGAGAGCCGCACCATGAACACACGTGTATGGCATGGGCATGTCACCACGAAGGTCGCCGTGCTGATCGGCTGCACCGCGCTCGTCCTCGGTGTCACCGGCACCACCGCCCAGGCCGGGTCCCGTGACCTCGGTCGCCAGGTCCTCGGGGCGAACGACGGCTGGGGCTCCGAGGGGGCGGGGACGACCGGCGGTTCGGCCGCGGACGCCGAACACGTCTACACCGTCACCACCTGGGCGGAGTTCAAGGCCGCCCTGAAGGCCGGCGGCACCGCACCCAAGATCATCAAGGTGAAGGGGATGATCGACGCCGTCTCGGAGGGCTGCGAGGCCTTCGTCACGGGCGGCTACGACCTCCAGCAGTACCTGAAGGACTACGACCCGGCCGTCTGGGGCAACGACCAGGTCGCCAGCGGTCCGCAGGAGGACGCCCGGGTCGCGTCCGCCGCCAAGCAGGACGCGGAGATCAAGGCCGCCGTCCCCAGCAACACCACCATCGTCGGCGTCGGCAGGAACTCCGGCATCCTCGGCGGCAGCCTTCAGATCAAGGGTGTCTCGAACGTCATCCTGCGCAACCTCACCATCGAGGCCCCGCTCGACTGCTTCCCGAAGTGGGACCCGACCGACGACAACAAGACCGGCAACTGGAACTCCGAGTACGACGCCGTGGTCGTCTTCGGAACCGACCACGTGTGGATCGACCACAACACGTTCACCGACGGGCGCTACCCCGACAGCGAGCGGCCGTCCTACTTCGGCAAGGTCTTCCAGCAGCACGACGGGCTGACGGACATCGTGCGCGGCTCCAACCACGTGACCGTGTCCTGGAACCGCTTCCAGGACCACGACAAGAACATGCTGATCGGCAACAGCGACAGCACCGCCGCCCTGGACGCCGGCAAGCTCAAGGTCACCCTGCACCACAACCGGTTCGACGGAATCCTCCAGCGCTCTCCGCGGGTGCGGTTCGGACAGGTCGACGTCTACAACAACCACTACGTGGTGACCGAGGACCAGAAGGACGACTACTACATCTTCGGCGTCGGACTCTCCTCGCAGCTGTACGCCACCGACAACGCGCTCTCGCTGCCGGCCGGCGCCGGCGTCGGCAAGGCGCTGAAGAAGTGGAACGAGGCCCCGCTGACCGCAGAGAACAACTACGTCAACGGGAAGCTGACGGACCTGATCGCCGTCCACAACGCCGAGATCCCCGCGGAGACACTCCAGTCGGGCGCGGGCTGGAAGCCGACCCTGCGCACCAAGGTCGACCGGCCGAGGGCGGTCCCGGGCATCGTCGCGCACGGCGCGGGCGCCGGCCGCCTGCGCTGAGGCCCTCCGGTACCGGCCGGGGCGGAACCCAGCGGCCGCCCCGGCCCCCACGCCTCACGCGCTCCCACGCGCTCCCCACGCGCTCCCCACGCGAGGAAGCACCGCACAGCACCCGCAAGAGCCGCACATCCAAGGAGCCACCGCATGCCCTCGCCCCACGCCCAACTCCCCCTGTCCAGAAGGGGATTCCTCCTGGCGGGCGCCGGAGCGGGCGCCGCGCTCGCCCTCGCGCCGGCCC
>NZ_JBSFTY010000054.1:0-66052 GCF_053591515.1 Streptomyces sp. NPDC003011 | reverse complement strand
GTCCACGAACTTCGGCCGCATCGTTCTCGAACTCAACGACGCCGAAGCCCCCAAGACCGTCGAGAACTTCCTGAGCCGGGTCTCGGGCAGCGCCCACAACGCGGCCCACCCGGCGAGCACCAGCACGCCCACGCCCACGGTGATGAAGGTGGCACCGGCGCCCACGTCCTGGCGGGCGAGGAAGCCACCGGCAGCGGCGCCGAGGAAGCCGCCGATGCTGTACACGGCGTGGAAGGACGACATGATCGGCCGCCCGTACGCCTCCTGCACCTGCACGGCGTTGGCGTTCATGGCGATGTTCAGGGTGCCGTGGGTGAGGCCGAACAGGAACAGTGCGGCGGCCAGCCCGGCCAGAGAGCTGACGTAGGCGGGCGGGACGAGCAGGATGCCTTCCAGCAGGGCGGTCGGAACCATCACCGGGGTGCTGCCGAAGCGGTCCGCGAGCCGGCCCAGGAGCAGCATGCCGACGATCGCGCCCCCCGCGAACGCCAGCAGCGCCACGCTCAGCAGACCGTCGCTGAGGCCGAGATGGCCCTTCACCGCGGGGATGCGGCTGGTCCACGTTCCCAGCGCGGTGCCGAACAGCAGGAACAGTAACGACGTCGCGGTGCGGCCCCTCACGAGTGTGCGGCGGTCGCGCGGTTCGGCCTTCACGTCATGCCTCCCTGTTCAGCGGGCCGCTGGCGCTCCGCCTCCGATACGGACATCGCCAACCGGGCCGCCCCGCGCAGTCAACGACAGCCCCCAGACCGCGTCAAGGTCCCTCCCGGCGCGCATATCCGAATAGCGGGATAGCCGCAAGATATTGGGTCCGGCCATGTTCTCCGGCCGCTTTCGCAAACCTTGTTCACTTCGCATTGGAAGCGCTCTCAACCGGGAGTCACGACAGCGCGATTCGCGCTCCGCCAAAAAGGCGCGATGCCCCCTTTGGTGCGGTCTCCGTCCTGAGAGCCGTTCACACCCGGTGGCCTGCCCGGTTGGCGTGATCCTTCCGGTACCCCTGCCGTCTTCCACAGGGTCGCCCTACGCTCCGTTCCCGCGGCGGTCCTGCGGTGATGCCGTTGGCCGGCCGGCGACTCGTGGAGGCCGGGCCGGCTGTTTGATATCCGGCGCACGCCACACACCGTTTCACTTTCCGCGCCTTTCGCTCGACCGTCGTACATGAACTGCCCGGACCCGGCGCGAACGCATACCGAGAGGTGTCCCGGCACATCACCGGCGGCGGCCATGTCCGCCCGCTCGACGAGCTCACCCGCCATGCTGTGCTGGACCGGCTCGACTACCGCCGCAGCCGTTGGCCGAACACGGCCAACTCCCACCTGCCGATCACCCAGAAGACCGCCGTCGAGCTCGGCCCGCCCGGCAGGCTCTGGACCACCCGGGCCACCCGCAGTCTCACCGCCACCCTCGAACGGCTCCGCGTGGACCGTCAGCTCGCTCGGGCGTGGAATCCCTCTGCTACCACCGCGACCGGCTCGGCTCCCTGCCGCTGCGCGACGAGCTACGGGAAGAGCATGGGTCATATAGGGACCGGTACGCGAAGGAGATGATCACCCGGGGCCCGACCCTCGCCGGCGAGCCGGATCCGCGCCCGCACCCCCGACGACGACATGGCCGACCGGATCCGCGCGGGCGTCGGCTCGGTGCCCGTCCCCGCGGGACGCTGCCACGAGATGAACAACGTCCGCGCCGACGGACACGGCTGCCCCGTATACAACCGCTGCTTCTCCTGCACCTTCTACACCACCGACGTCACCCACCTGCCCGAGCTGCGCCAATTGCGCGCCGGGAAGGCGGAGCAGCTCGCCGCGCTGGAGAGCGCCTACGGCGGCGTGCCTACCGCGGGACCCGTTGAGCGTGGCGAGCCTGGAGCTGCTGCGCCAGGAGGTTCAGCAGATCGACGAACTCGTCGGCGAATGCGAAGCCGACATCAGCCTCCTCACCCCCGAGGAAAGGACCACGGTGGAATCCTGGCTCCACACCAGAGACCGGTTCCTCACCGTCATCCCCGTGGCGGCGGTTCTGGCCGGGCAGCAGCGTCTGGACCAGCCGACCGTCGACCCGATCGTCACCGAATCGACGACGGGATGACGCGCCCGGCCAACCCGCACAAGCAACCAGGCCGGGTGCCAATCCCCGCCCGTCGGGCCGAAGTCCTCGACGCGGGCAGGGCGGCCGCCGTTCAACGGCGCCGTGCCGATAGCGAACAATGCCGACAGCGGGTCCCCGACGTCCTGGCCGCGATGCGTAAGAGCCGCCAGGCCCTCTCCGACGCGGAGATCACCCGGCGGGCCGCCGTCAACTCGCAGTACCTTCAACGCCACCGCGACCTTGAAGCCGAAGCCGAGGCCGTCCGCGCCCACCTCGCTCAGGACCCGCCACGAGCTGCGGCAGCTGCAACCGCCCGTAAGGAGGCAGCACTCGAAGTCGAGAACCGCATGCTGCTGGAACAGAACGCCGCCCTGCAACGGACCCTTCACGAGATCCAGAACGAGCTACGCACGCTACGCGCCAACGATCTGGGGGCCCGCCTCCGCTGAACAATCAGTAAGGGGCCTGTCAGGCACGGTTCGCTGCGGGCTACTTACCTCCCACGCGCCTGTCGCTCTCTCGCACCCAAGGTAATGCTGACAGCGTGGACGAGGTCCGGTTCACGGACATCGAGCACCTGGAGTTTGACCTGTAGCAGCCGCGTCCCGCACTGCCGTGAGTCCCAAAACAGTCGGTCCGGGACTCACTTGCATGACCGCCGTGTTCGCCATTCCGCCCGATTTCCATCGTAAGTTAGTCGATGACCCACCGACCTATTCCACCCTCGCAAACGCAATGCAACGTCAATCCGCCGACCGTGCAGGAAGTGTGACCGGGGAGGGCTCGGGAGACCTCTGACCCGCAGAGCGGCGGCGGCCCATCAACTGGAACGATGAAGTGTGCCCTCGGCGCCCGCCGACCGCCGAGTCCCGTCGGCGCCGCGCGGCCATCGAACCCACCACCCGACGGATGTTCCAGAACGTCGACCCCGCCCGCACCTGCGCGGCACCGTCGCCTACCTGCTGGAACAGCGTCACGCCGACTACGCCCTGTCGGCCAAGGGCAACCAGGCGGCCCCGCTCGCCTGGGTCCACGCAGCTCTGCCACCCGCGGTCCCCGAAGCGGAGGAGCACGTCCAAACCGAGCGTTCCCACGGTCGCATCATCCGCCCGTCGGTCTGGACCGCCCCGCTACCTGATCAACTGAATTTGACGCTGCCCTGGGGGCACATGGCCGAATTCCGCGATTCGGCTATTCATTCGAGACGGCGGATGGCGAAGTGGAGCGGGCTGCGGGCAGCGGGCTCGGTCGTCTACAAATGCGCCGACCGAATCGATTCTCCGAACGGCCCTTCGATTAGGTGTCCGCTTTCGGCGGCCCGTAAAATACCTGAATCCCCGCACATGAAAACGGGTTTGACGGGTGAGAGGTGTCCATTTCCAGGTTCCTGGCCGGTGTTTTCCAGACGTAATGGCCGCATGACTTTGCCACGCACACGCTCCGCATTGATGTTTCCGTGACCCTCACCTATTTTATTTTCCGTAACGGCACAGAGGCTCCGAAGTTCCGCGGGCGCCTCACCCAACCGTGTCCACAGGCGGGGGTCACCCATGGCGCTGACGGTCGACGAACTGGTTGCACTGTTCCCGGCGGGGGGTGCCGGTACGTTCGAACTCGACACTGGGCGGCTCGGGCTGACCGGCGAGCCCGAGTCCCTGGAGCACCTGCCCAGCGGCATTCTGACTCTCACTGAGGCGACTGCCGACAGCGCCGCTCTGACAGTGACCGGCAAAGTCACTTTGGCCGGTGAGGAGATGCCGGCCAGCGCCCGGTTCTTCGCCACCGGCACGGCGGTCGACGCGCTGCTCTTCGAGGCGAGCCCGGCGACCTGGCTGCTCCAGACCGCCGTCGCCCGCGTCGACCTGTCCGGGCTGTCCGGCGGCCGGTCACTGCGGGTCCTGCTGGCCGCCGGACAGGCCGCGGCCGCGGCCGGACGGTGCCCCGGCACCGGGCCCTGGGTGGGCTTCCAGCTCGGTGGGTCGGTCGCCGACCCGCTGGAGTTCCGCGCCGAACTGCGCAAGGAGTCCATCGGCACGGCCCAGCCCCTCGACGGACCGCCGCTGCTGATCACCCCGCTGCTGGAAGCCCTCGGCGAGTACGGCGTGGAACTGCCCGGACCGCTGGTCGACTGGCTGGAGCGGGTCCAGCTGCACCAGCACCCGATGGGCAAGATGGACAACCTGATGGTCACCGCCGAAGCGCCGGTGGACCACGGCACCGGCGCGAACCCGGTGGAACTGCTGGTGCTGCGGACCACGGTGCTCGGCCGCACCGGCCAGGACGGCAAACCCAAGGCCACCACCGTCGCCATGGTCCGGGCCCGCACGGACTGGGACGGTTCCGGGCTGCCGGTGGTCGGGCCCATGATCGGCAACGGGCTGCTGTCCCTGCCCGCGCTCCAGATCATGTACGTCTCCGAGAACCTCAGCGCCGAAGACGTCATCAAGATCAACCGGGTGGTCACGGAGTACAACCTCGGCCCGCTCCAGCAGTTGCCGGTGGCGAACGAGGCGGCAGGGGTCCCGCTGGGCAAGAACGTGAGTGCGGCGGTCCACCTCGCGGTCATGGGCCATCCGACCCCGGCACTGGTGATCACCGTCCCGCCGAAGTTCGGACCGGATCCGCAGAGCCCGGAGAAGCCGAAGCTCGAATACGAGTTCGTGATCGGCAAGCAGTTCGGGCCGGTCTACCTCTCCTCGATCGTCTTCCGCTACGACCTCAAAAAAGGGCTGCTGATCGAGCTCCAGGGCCAGGTCACGATCGGTTCTCTCACCTGGCAGGTCGCCGGACTCGGCTTCTACGTCGGCATGAGCGGCGGCTTCCCGCTGCTGCCCTTCCTGCACGGCATGAACATCGAAGCCACCGCCGCCGACGGGCTCATCGGCTTCAAGGGCGGCCTGCTCAACAAGACACCTGACGACCCCACCCTCGACTTCGAACTCGCCGGACTGATCCTGGTCCAGGCGATGGCGGTAGAACTCGGCGCCCAGGCCGTGTGGGCACGCAGCGTCGAAGGCTGGCACTCGGTCTTCGTCTACGGCGAGATCTCCCTCCTCGGCGGCGCCTCAGTCTTCGGCCCGCCGCCCTTCACCGTCACCGGCTTCTCCGCCGGATTCGGGATCAACAGCTCCTTCAAGAAGGTCCCCACCGGCGCCGAGATCGCCGAGTTCCCTCTGGTGGCACGGTTGGACGCGGCCCAGGCGCTGCCCGGCCTGCCGGCCCCGACGCCGTACACCCCCGAGGACGCGCTCAAGGCCCTCACCGGACCCACCGGCTGGATCCGCCCCACCGAGGGCCAGTACTGGATCGCCGCCGGAGTGAAGTTCACCAGCTTCGGCTTCATCGAGACCAAAGCCCTCGCCGTCATCGAACTCGGCGACTCCGTCAAGGCCATGCTGCTCGGCCGCACCTCCGTCAGCCTGCCGCGCGCCCTCAACCCGAACGCCCGGGCCATCGCCAAGGTGAACATCGGCCTGAGCCTCGGCTTCAGCTCCGCCGAGCACTGCCTGTCCATGGACGTGGCCCTGCTGCCCGGCAGCTATGTGCTCGATCCGTCGATCGAACTCACTGGTGGCATCGCCGTCTACGTCTGGACTGGCGGAGGCCGCGCCGGGGACTTCGCCATCAGCCTCGGCGGCTACCACCCCGACTACAACGTCCCCACGCACTACCCCCGGCCCAAGCGGCTCGGGTTCGTGTGGTCCCCGGCCAGCGACATCACCGTGCGGGCCGAGGCCTACGCCGCGATCACCCCCGCCGCGTTCATGTTCGGCGGGCGCCTGGCCGCCGTCTACGACAAGGGCATCTTCTCCGCGTGGTTCACCGCACACCTCGACGTGCTGGTCCAGTGGAAGCCCTTCTACCTCGATGTCCGGCTCGGCATCAGCATCGGCGTCGCGGCCACCATCAAGGTCTGGTTCGTCCGGGTCCGCATCTCCGTCGAGGTCGGCATCGACCTCCACCTGTGGCTGCCGCCCTTCGGGGGCCGCGCCACCGTCAAACTCTGGTTCATCTCCTTCAGCTTCGGCTTCGGCTCCTCCCGCGACAACACCCCCACCGTGGACTGGCCCGAGTTCCGCACCCAGATCCCCGCACCCGTCCGGGTCATCCCCAACGAGGGCCTGCTCGCCGACGCAGATCAGGGTGAGATCACCCGGCGTGCGGCTGCCAAGGAACCGACCCTCGTCTCCTCGGCCGGATTCACCTTCACCACCGAAGCCGGCATCCCCGCCTCGCACCTCTACATCAACGACCGGCTGATCAAGCAGTCCGACGAGGGGACCATCGACATCCGCCCCATGCGGAAGACCGGTGTCACCTCCGCCCACCGGGTCACCATCACCAAGGACGGCACGACCTTCCACCCCACCGACCATCACTGGGTGGTCAAGCCGGTCACCGGCACGGTCGCCCCCGGCCTGTGGGGCAAGCCCCTGGCCAAACCCGGTGACGCGCTCGACGGTGACCAGCTGCTCGAAAACCGCCTCACCGGACTGAGGATCACCCTCCCCGAGCCGGACTACGGCACCGACACCGGGCCCGTTACCTCACAGGCGCTTTCGTACGAAGGACTCCCGGACGGCCGCATGCCCCTGCGCGTGTCCGACCCCGCCGGGCCCGAGCCGCGGGCCGACGACCACAGCGTCCGGATCATCGTCGACACCGTCGCCGCCCCCACCGTCAAGGCCCGCCGCGCCGCTGTGCTCAGCACCCTCGCCCGGCTCGGCGCGGGACCCGGCGCCGACACCGACAGTCCGCTCACCGGCTACGCCGCACTCGCCGGCCGCAGCCTGACCACCCCGCCCCTGACCACCACCGCGACGAGGTGACCGGCCGTGACCGCTGAACCGGATCTGCGCATCCACTTCCTCGACCACCTGATCCCGCGTGCCACCCCCGGCGACTACCGGGTCGTGGTCAAGAACACCCTCAGCGACCCCGGCGGCGAACTGGACGCCCAGGACAAGCTGCCCCCGTCCGAGGAGACCTTCGAGATCAAGGCCGTCCGCTTCGTGCTCAGCGAAGCGTCCGTCCACGCCTACTACCCGCCGCGCGAGAGCACCGGCGCCTACACCAGGACCCTGCCCCACATCACCCTCAGCCGGTCGATCCTGCCCTGGGAACGCAACCTCGCCGGAACCCGCGCCGAGCAGCCCCCGGCCCGCCCGCCCTGGCTCGCCCTGCTCGTCTTCGGCGAGAACGAACTGCCCGACGATCCCGCCGCGTCCGGGGACACCGTGCTGCGCACCGTCGAGGAGCTCCGCAACCCTGCCGAGGCGGGGGTCAAGGGCCCGAACCTGCCGTCCGGCGGCGTCGACGAGGCTGAGGCCCGGAGCAAGTGCCAAACCATCGACGTCCCGGCGGACCTCTTCAACGCGGTCGCCCCGCGCGAGAACGAGATGTACTACCTCGCCCACGTCCGCAAGGTCGTCGACGCGAACAAGACCCGGGCCGACGGCGAAGTCCTCGAAGAAGGCGAGTACGCGGTCGTCAACGCCAACCGCTTCCCCCGCAACCCCGGTAACTACGCCGTCCACCTCGTCTCCCTCGAAGGCTTCGAGGGCCGCCTGTCCGGCACCCTGCCCGACGGCACCACGGCCGTCCGCCTGTGCTCGCTGCACAGCTGGAGCTTCACCAGCAGCGAAGGGCCCGCCGCCGACCCCGGAGCGCTGCTGGAGAGCCTCGTCGCCCCCGGCGCCGCGGACCCGGAAGACCTCGCCCTGCGGCTGCCGGTGACCGCACCGGTCACCGACGACACCGAGGACGACTACGTCCGCGACCGCCTTGCACTCGGCTACACCGCCGTCCCGCAGCTGACCCTCTCCGGCGAACGCACCTTCGCCTGGTACCGCGGCCCTGCCACCCCGGTCACCGCTTTCGACGTGCCCACCGAGCACAGCCCCGGCCCGCACACCACCTCCGACCACGCGCTCATCTACGAGCCCGAGCACGGGATCTTCGACGTCAGCTATGCCGTCGCCTGGACTCTCGGTCGCACCATCGGCCTGGCCGACCCCGAATACACCACCGCCGTCAGCCGGGCCCGCCGCGAACTCGCCAACCGGGCGACGACGCTGATGGCGCTGGCCGGAGATCCGGCGCGCGCCTCGGTCGACCCGGATGCCCCGCCCGCCCTCGGCGCGCTGCGCGAACTCGCCTCCGCAGGCTTCCGCGAGCGGCTCAGCACCGGGCTCAAGAGCCCCCAGCTCCCGGACGACGCCGGACGCAGGACACCGCAGCTGAGAGTGACACGTACACAGTCAAGGTCCGTGCTCGCGGAAGAACGCGCCGTCTCCCTGCTGCGGACCACCGCGGAACGCAACGCCGAGGCCATCGCCGCCTGGCAGGCCCGCCTCGGCCTGCTCCAGGGCGTGCCGTTCCACCACCTCGTGCCCGACCCGCGCATGCTGCCCCTCGAATCCCTCCGGATGTTCCGCCTCGACCAGGGCTGGCTGGACGCGCTCGTCGCCGGAGCCGCCGACGTCGGCGTGCACACCTCCGTCGACCGCCGCCTCGCCACCGAACTCAACCGGGCCACCGCCCGGTCGGGCAGCGCGAAGCGGGCCGCCGGCGGGCTGCTCATCCACTCCGAACTCATCCCCGCCTGGCCGGACATCAAGGTCAACGCCTACCTCAAGGACGGCACCGTCCTCACCGAACTGCGCCGCGCCAAACCGGACAGGAGGATCCTGCTCGTCCTCTGGGACGGCGTTCCCGACAAGGTCGTCATCCGCGAACCGGGACAGGGCATCCACTACGGCATCGACGCCGGGAACCGCCTCGGCCTGCGCAGCCTGGCCGCCGACCCGCCGATCGGCACCCCGCTGGAGACCTACTACCCGGCCACCGGCAGCCTCTTCGACCTCCACCTGCGCTCCAACCCGGACGCCGGACCCGCGGTGCTTCAGATGTTCGGCACCGGCGGCCTGGTGCCCGCCCTGGCCCGGGAATTCGGGCTCACCGACCTGGATCCCGGACAACTGGCCCTGGAACTCGTCAACGCCCCGCTGGAACAGGAAATCCTCAGCCCCACCGGCACCCCTGCCCGGACGGAGACCGCCTGATGAGCACCACGGACCTGATCGTCCCCGTCAAAGTGAACGCCCTTGTCGTCAACCGGCTGACCCGCACCGCCGAGACGTTCAACCGGTGGACGCCGAACTTCGACGCCATGATCGAGGAGAGCGCGGGCGCGGAGCCGCCCCCCGGCGTCGGCACCGAGACCATGGGCCCGGACAGCGAAGGCGTCTATGTCCACTGGCAACTGCCCGAGGCGCTGGCCAACGGGCACTACGACCAGACGACGGGGGAGACGACCTTCCCCTTCGTCCCCAACCGCTGGCTGGTCGTGCGCTACAGCACCACAGCGGCGGCGACGGACCGCAAGGCCGTCGGGTGGATCGTGCAGAGCGACTACCTGGAGAGCCGCCCGGTCCAGGACGCCGACGGCAACGACGTCTACGGCACCAACAAGCACCCGAACCCCGATTCGCCGGAGGGCGCTCCGCTGGAGCTGACCTTCCTCGGCCGCCGCCACGACCTCACCCAAGCGCCGTGGACCGAACCACCCGCCCAGAAGCCGCACCTGACCGCGGCCGGGCCCGGACTGCCCGGCTTCGCGGCCTACCAGCCGTACAACAAAGACGTGTTCTCCCTCCACGACACCCTTGAGGACCTCAAAGGCGACCTGGACAACTACCCGCCCGACGCGACACTGAGCTACTTCGTCGTCGGCTGGTACAGCGACGACTCACTCGACTACCTCAACCACGCCGCCTCCGTACCCGGCCTGCTCCCGCCGGACGCGAGCGGGACGGCCGACCTCCTCGAAGCACTCGGCTGGGACACCCCCGAAGGCACCGCCGCCGACGCCCTGGACCGCACCCTCTACAGCGGCTCGGCGCTGGGAGTCGACTGGCAACGCGAAGGCGCCACCTATGAGTCCGACAAACCGAGCAACATCGAACTCAGCAAGATCCTCACGCTGGGCAGCAGCAGCGCCGAAGCCCTCGGCCGGCTGGCCGCCCGCCAGACCCGGTCCGCGCGCACCGGGGACCTCGTACGCTCCCTCTTCCACGGCACCCTCGAAACACTCGACACCGCCGACGGCGAAGAGGACCTCGACACCCTCACCCATCACTCCTGGTTCTCCGGCTCCGACGGCGGCCATGCGTGGAAGGTGACCGCGCGCCCCGTCGAAGGCGACGACGAGCTGCCGCCCCCGCCGCCGGAACCCGGATGGCTGACCGAACTCAACGATGTCCAACGGCAGTACGACGACCTCACGCCCAGGCTCCGCCGCTCTCAGCAGCGCCTGTGGAACATCTGGTGGCTGCGCAACAAGCCGGTTCCCCCGTTCACCCCTGAGCACCCCGCCGGGTTCGACGCCGCAGCTGATGTCCAGCTCAACGAGAGCGATGCGACGAGTCTGGCCGGGCGGACCAAGGCTTTGCTCGACGAACAGTTCGTCCTGTTGAGGCAACTGCCCACCGGAGGCACCCCGGAGGAACTCGCGGCCGACATCCGGAAGTACGCGACCGAACGCGGACTCGACCCGCGCTACCAACTGGAGCGCACCGCCCGCGAGTCCTACTACCGCCCCGCCGACCCGGTCGTGCTCATCAAGGACACCGGCGCCAAGGAACCCCTCACCCGGGACACCCCACTGCCCTGCCGCCTTCCCGAGGCCCTGATCACCCGGATCACCGTCGGCGGCAAAACCTACGACCGGCCCACCACTCCGCCCAGTCCGGGACTGGCCGGACTCCCCGACGCCTGCACCCCGCTGCTCGCCGAGTTCGCCCTCCTGGACCAGGTGGCCCGGGTCCCCGGCGCTCTCGACGCGGCTCTCAAGGACCCCGCCGCCGTCACCGGGCCCGTCCCCGAGCACACCGCGCCATGGCGGCAGCCCTGGCTGCCCATGCACCTCGAATACGAACTGAAGTACTGCCCCACGCCCTTCCAAGCCGACGACACCACCTACTGGACCTTCAACGGCAGCCGCTACGAATGGTCCGGCCAGGGAGCCCAACCTGGCGGCGGCGAAGCCAACCTGCGGTGGCTCACCTTCAAGAACCGGGCGTTCCTCACCCCGAGCGCGCCGTTCGTCCTGCAGAAGCAGATCGACCGCTACCTCGACACCTACTCCGGCGCCCCCACCGAAGGCCTGCTCGCCCTGCGCGAGGAACTCGGCGACCCCGGAATGCTCTCCCAGCGCCTCGACGGCTTCCACGACTGGCTCGTCCAGCAGGACGGCACCGCCAGGACCACCGTGCATGTTCCCGAGGCCACCGCCAGGCTCGTCGGCGACGTCCAGAGCGTCCCGGAAGGCGGCCCGCTCGAACCGCCCGCCGACGACCCCGGAACACCGTTCCAACCGGTCCGTGCCGGCCAGTTCGCCTTTCACGACCTGCGCATCGTCGACCGCTTCGGGCGCACGTACGACATCGTCAACAGCAACAACTACGAACAGGTGTCCCTCACCCTCGCCGAGAGCGTTGCCCCTGACAGCGTCCTGCACGAGGACCTCATCGGCACGGCCCGCTTCGTCCAGCTCGGCCCGCGTCTCCTCCAGGGCGCCCGCGTCCGGCTGGAGACCGTACGCGCCGTGGACGGACAGCGGCTCTCGCCGATGGCCCGCGCGGCCACGACGGAAAACCCCCTGGCCGGCTGGCTGCTGCTCAACCATCTCGACCAGACCCTCGTCGTCCACGGACCCGACGGCGTCTCCCTCGGCGAACTCCGCGTCGTCAAGGACATCGACGGCGCGGACGACAGCGTGTGGCTACCGCTCCCCGGCTCGCCCCATCCCGACGTCGACGCCCAGGAGTTCGAGGACGCCATGCCGCACCTAGCCCGGTTCGTCCGCACACTGAAGGACAAACCCGCCGCCGCACTCACCGGTCTGCTCGACACCATCGACCAGACCCTCGACACCATCCTCGACGACGCGGCCCAGGAGGACGGCTCTCCACTGCGGCTCATCGGCCGCCCGCTCGCACTGGTGCGCGCCGATCTGGGCGTCGAGCTCGAAGGGCCGCTGCTGAGCAACCCGAGCTGGGACCAGGTCCTCGGGGAGTCGGAGGAGGAGTACGACGGCTACCGTTGGCCGGTCCGGCTCGGCAACGAAAGGCGGCTTGGCGACGGCCTCATCGGATACTTCGCCGGGGCGACCGGGCCCGACCAGGAGACCTCGTACGAGCTCTTCCACGCGGTCATGCCCCAGGGCGGCGAAGGCTATCTGGCCCCGATCGACAAAGGCCACGGCCTGGCCGTGCCCGCGCGCACCCCGGACCAGCCGGTGACGCACCACCTGACGCTGCTGATGGATCCGTACGCGGCGGTGCATGCCACCACGGACATCCTCCCGGTGACCAAGGTCCAGCTGCCCGACGACCTGGTGTCCGAGGCGATGCGGCGGATCCGGGCATCGTTCCGGCTCGGCCCACTGCTGGCGGCCGAACGGGTCGACAAGGCCGAGGAAGCTCGGCGGGCGCGGGCAGGGGAGGAGCCGACGGAGGCAGGTGTGGTGCTGCCGCAGCCCGCGTCGTGGCACGGAGCGTGGAGTTGGGCCGAGCCGCGCGGGTCGGAAACCGAGTGGGTGGAGCTGCCGATCGTTCCGGCTGATTCCGCGGCGCACTTTGGCGATCCGCAGTCGGAGGCCCGGTATGGATACCTGCTGCTCGACGCGACCGAGACTTCCTGAACCTCCGCTCACAGAAAGGCTGTTGCATGAGCGTCGTCATGGTGAACGCCACCAACCTGCTGCCGTACGAACCGTCGACCGACCCGAAGCCGTTGCGGGTGAGCTCCGCCGAGGAAACCGAATACGGCTCCGTCAACATCAATGTCGGCGGCGGGATCACCACGTCGGCCTGGTGCAACAAAATCACCGTCCGGGTGCCGGTCGGCGCGGGGGCCGAGCACCTCACCACCGAGGGCGGCGACATCAAGACCGGTGCCAGCACCGGCTGGACGCCGTCCGCCCCTACCGTTTCCGGCGGCTTCGCGGTCATCACCTTCACCCCGGCCCGCGCGGTGCAGTTCACCGGGCAGATCGTCACCCTCACCCTGTCCAACATCGCAGTCAACCGCACGGCGGGTCAGGTCTCCATCGCGATCGTCGAGAGTTCGTCAAGGACAAACGGGAGTTTCACCAACAAGGACGCCGCGGTCGAGGTGGACAAGTTCCCGGCCGGGTTCGTGTTCCGGAATTTCGCGCCCGAGAAGATCATGGTGGAGAACGGTGAGGTCGCCGTGCTCCGCTGGGAGGGCTCGGACGCGAAGTACACGATGCACTGGGGCGACACCCCCGCCGGAGTCTCCCTCGACCAGGAACGTGTCTGGTCCACCCCGCGCGGTCTGACCACCGTCACCGGTTTCATGCTGCGCGCCGAAGTCACAGCGGGCGGCGTGACCCTCACCCACACCCTGACCACGGCGGTCACCGTACGCATTCCTGACCTCGTCGTCAGGAACCTCACCGTCCAGGGCCCGGCCACATTCGCCGACAGCGTCAGCCTCAGCAACACCGCCAAGGACCTGACGGTCGCCGGATCGGTGCGGGGTGCGGGCAGCAACCCGCTGCGGGTCAGCCAGAACGCGGGCCTGAAGGTCGACGCGGTCCTGAACGTCACCGGGGCGAGCACCTTCAACGGCGACGTGACTGCCAACGGCTTTGTCGCCGCTGTCGGGGCCGGGAAGTTCGTCCGGATCGCCGAGCTCCGCGGCCCGTACGGCGAACCGCTCAAAATCAACAGTCACGTCAACGTCTTGCCCGGCAACAGCGTCACCATCACCGACAATCTCACCGCCAACGGCAATATCAAGGCCGGAGGAAATCGGGTGCTCCGGGAGGGCGACACGCTCCGCTTCGTAAGCCACATGGATAGGTACCTGCAGGAGGGTCCCGACTATGGCGGCGAGAAGGAGGTAGCCCAAACCTCTAGGACCCGCTATACAAACGCCCGTTGGAGGGCACAGCATGTCTCCTCTGCCAGCTCGTTTGGGGAGGAGCCGGAGGGAAAACAGGAGCCGGAAGACCGCGCACAGGATGAACGGACTCTCACCGCAGACCCGGAACTCTGACCCGGCCGCTGGGGTGCGCCGGCGCAGCTCACGCCTTGGCCCCGGTCACCGTCAGTTCTGCCGGCGCGGGCACCATTCTGGTCGGTGATGTATTAGAGGGTGTCCCGTAAATGCTTTGGGGCATCCTGGTCGACCTGCTCGTTTGCTGTCATCCGGTGAGGGTGAGGTTGTACAGGCGGGCGATGCCGAGCATGGCGTGGTGGACGCCGTCGCCTTTGAGGCGGCAGTCGCGGAGGATCTTCCAGCTCTTCATGCGGGCGAAGGTGTGCTCGGCGCGGGCGCGGACCTTGCGGTGGGAGGCGTTGTGTCGCTCCTTCCAGGTCGGCAGCTCGTCGTCCTTGTGCCGGCGGTAGTGCGGGATGGTCAGGCCGGTGCCACGGTAGCCGCCGTCGACGATTACTGCCGGGGTGGTGCCGACGGCGGCCTGCGCGCCGGACTCCTCCCAGGCCCGGCAGTCGTTGCGGTTGCCGGGCAGCGCCTTTCCGACGGCGACGACCAGGCGGGTGTCGGCGTCGATGACCACCTGGTGGTTGGTGGAGTAGCGGTAGTTCTTCCCTCTACGGCGCGTGCCACAGCACCCTGCCGCTATCCGCCGGGGGTGACGAGCCCCGATTCGTACGCCACCACTACCGCTTGCGCCCTGCTGCCCAGGTCCAGCTTGGTCATCGTGCGGTTGAGGTGGGTCTTGACGGTCGCCTCGCTGATGTAGAGGCGGTCCGCGATCTCCAGGTTGGACAGGCCACGTGCGATCAGTTTCAGGACCTGGAGCTCGCGGGAGGTCAAAGCACGCAGGTCCGCGGGCTGTTCGCTGGCGGTCTGGCGGGCGTACGCCTCGACCAGGCGGCGGGTGACGCTGGGTGCGAAGAGCGCGTCACCACCGGCGACCGCGGCCACCGCGGCGAGCAGCCGTTCCGGACCGGAGTCCTTGAGCAGGAACCCGCAGGCTCCGGCGCGCAGCGCCCCGTACACGTACTCGTCGAGGTCGAAGGTGGTCAGCACCAGGATCCGGGGCGGGGGCTCGGCGGCCTCGGCGAGGATGCGTTCGGTGGCCTCGATGCCGTTCATACCGGGCATCCGGACGTCCATCAGGATCACCTCGGGGGCGGTCTCGGCGGCCAGCGCCACGGCCTCCGCGCCGTCGCTGCCCTCACCGACCACCTCGATGCCGGGTGCGGCGCGCAGCAGCCCCACCAACCCGGCCCGGATCAGGAACTGGTCGTCCACGACGAGCACTGTGGTCATGTGGTGGCGTCGTCCCCCCGCCCTGCTGCCCGCGCGGAGGTCGGCAGGGTCAGCCGCACGGCGAAGCCACCTTGCTCCTGCGGGCCGATGCTGATCTGCCCGCCGTAAAGCTTGGCCCGCTCCCGCATGCCAAGCAAGCCATGCCCTCCGTCGCTCCGTACTCTGTCCGGAATCACCCCCTCTCCATCGTCCGTGACCGAAACAGCCACCTGATGCGGCTCATACCTCAGCCGTACTTCCGCACGCGCGCCGGCCGCGTGTTTCACGACGTTGGTGAGCGCCTCCTGCACCACCCGGTAGGCGCACAGTTCCACGCCGGGAGCCACGGGGCGCGGGGTGCCCTCGACGGTCACGGTGACCGGGACCCCGCCGGCGCGAACGCGTTCGGCCATCTCCCCGAGGCGGGCCAGACCCGGCATCGGGCCGACCGGGGCACCACCATCGTCGTCGGCGCGCAGCACCATGAGCATGCGGCGCAGCTCGTCGAGAGCCTCCTTGCCGCTGGCGTCGATGGTGTCGAGCGCGGTACGCGCGGTCTGGCGGTCGGTGTCGAAAACGAACCGGGCGAGACCGGTCTGCACGGAGATCACGGACATGTGGTGGGCAACCACATCGTGCAGCTCTCGGGCGATCCGGCCGCGCTCCTCGGCCACCTCGCGCCGGGCCCGCTCGGCCTGTTCCCGGCGCAGCTGCCGGGTCAGCTCGATCAAGCGGCGGGCGACGACGCCGAACCGCCACAGCACCGCCGGATAGACCACGGCCTGCCCGACGACGGACGGCCATGAGTCTGTGTGACTCACCGCGCCCGCGTAGATCCAGACCCCGCCCATCAGCGCGGCGCAGGGGACAGAGACACGCAGCGCTCGCAACGAGGCGACGGTGTAGACGGCGAGCATGGGGCCGAAGCTGCACACCACGGCCCAGTAGCCGGCGGTGACGTACACCAGCCAGGTCGCGTGCACGAGGCAGCAGACCACGACAGGGGCCCGGCCGCGGAGCACGAGCGGCAGATGGACCAGGACAACCAGCGCATAGGCGGTCGCGTCGAGCGGGTTCTGCCCCTGGCGCGCGGCCTCCGGTCCCAGCAGCAGGGCCACACTGGTCAGCGCCGCCGCGATCAGCGCGTCGACGGCGAGGGGGTGGATCCGCATCGCAGCAGCGTAAGGCCGGTTCCGGTGGATGGGCGTCAAACGTCCGCGGTACCACGGAAGTCGCAGGAACCGGACGGCTACCGCGCTGGTCTGCACGGGAGTTCAACCCCGCGTGGGACGCGGGCCGTACAGGGCGGAGCGTACGTTCTGGGATCACAAGGATCCACCAGGGACGGGCTCCACAGCCCTTCACCTTTCCTCACGGGGGAACCATGCCTGCACGAATCCCATTGCGTCTTACGACCGCGTTGACTGCCACCGCGCAGCGGTGGCGATCAGCGGCCTGACGGCCGCGCCCGCATCCGCATCCGCCGGCAACAGCTACACCGGAGCCGCCTACGCAAGCGGCGAAGACGGCTTCTGAAGCGCCCGTGACCTGTCCTGTTCCATGCCCGGGACACGGCTGCTGTGCAACAACCCCGAACCCAGTGAACTCGATCCAGGACGCCCCCAGTGGCCGCCCTGACGGAGAAACAGGTGAGTGAACCGCCACGGTTCACGTAGCCCGTGGGCACACGGCCCCAATCGCAGAACACCGCAACAATCAGAGGGGAAATCAGTCATGCCTTTCCTGCGCACCCGCACACGCTCTGCGGCACTTGGCGTCGCCATTGCCGCGACGGCAACACTGTTCGTCGGCGGCACGGTTCAGGCCGCCCCTGCACAGACCAGCCAGCCGGACGTATCCGTTCAGGGATACATTCCTGGCAAGGACGTAGTGGTCGGGCAGTGCAAGGGGTGGCTGAACAAGAGGACGTCCGACGGATACGTCCAGGCCCTCGGACAGTCGTGGAACAACCATGAATGCCTCTTCGTGTTGCAGCGCAAGCGGGTGGGATCCGGCGGTTACGACTGGAAGGCCGTCTCCAACGCGTACTGGATCCTGAATTCCAAGGACGCGACCGGATACCACTGGAACGGAACGAACGCAGGCTCTCGCGTCTGCCTGTGGAATTACACGACCGGCGGTTCCGCCTGTGGTGACGCCGCCTGGTAGAAACCGGCAGACGTACGACGACCCGGCCCGTGACCGTACGTCAGGCCCTTCAGCGATCGAACGGCTTCTGGAACGCGCCATCAACCACCTGCCCGTCCTGATCGCGGACACCCTCGCTGAGGAGCGCGCCTGACGCAGGGCCAGCACAGCAGCAACACGAAGCCCCGGGTACTGAACTCGGGGCTTCTGTGCTGAGGTTCACCGGTACCAGCGGCCGGTGCCCCAGGCCTCGAGTTCGTCGATGCGGCCGAGTTTCTTGACGTCGACGTGGATGAGTTCGCCGGGCCGGTCGCGTTCGTAGCGGCGGATGAGCTGTCCGGTGGGCCGGTCCATGTGCACAAGCCGGTCCAGGCCGTGGCGGGTCAGGATGCGGTGCATGGTCGAGGCGGGCAGACCCAGGACCGGGCCGACGGGCGGGGCCGACGGGCGGGCCGAGTTTGCGGTCCTGGCAAAGCCGGCACATGCGGGCCTGCACCACTACCGCCGTGCGGTGGGGTGTCGTCAGTGGACGGCTGGATCGGTCGTGCAGCCTCGGTGGCAGCGTCGATCATCTGGACGAGACCGACCACGCCGTCGCGGGCGTCCGTTCCTTCCCCGCCTACCCGAGTCCACCGAGACGGAGGGCGTTCCTCATCTCGCTGAGCTTCGCGGTCGTCGCCGGGGTCCACTCCTTCGCCCGCTCACCAAGACGGAGGGCGTTCTCAATCTCGCTGAGTTTCGCGGAGGACAGAACGCCCGCTCGCTCGATCAGGTCGTCCCGGGACACTGTGGTCAGCCACGTGCAAGGAGTAAAGCCCGGACGCGGGAACGCGAACCGCAGCACCCCTTCAAAGGGCAGTCCTTCCACGGCGCCTACCGCCACTTCGACGCCCAGGCCGGTGATGTCGACACCCGCGGGAGCAACGACCTGCACTACCCGGATCCCGGACGCGTCGTCTCCCGACAGCAGTACGACCGGCCGCCGCTCGTCGAACTCCACCCACCAGACTTCGCCACGTTGCACATGTCCTCCTGACACAAGAACGGCGGCCGGACGCTGCGCGACCCTGACGCGCTGTGGAGACAGGTGCGGCCCCCCGTTGATCATCAGTGTGTGAAGACAAACGATCACACGGTGGCCCCAGGTCACAGCGTAGACCCTGCCCGCTGGCAGGAGGCGTTCGAGGGCCTGATGAGCCGGACAGGTGGACGGTTCACGCGGGTCGAACCCCGGGCGCCGGGCACGGCAGTTGGTGCTCGGGCTGCTGTCGGACCGGCCGCGCAAGAACTGCTGGACCATCGCCGAATGGGCCGGGGAGAGGACCCCGGACGGCATGCAGCATCTGCTGGGGCGGGCCAAGTGGGATGCCGACCGGGTCCACGACGATGTGTGTCACTACGTGGTGGACCACCTGCACGACGACCAGGCGGTACTGGTGGTTGACGAGACCGGGGACGTGAAGAAGGGCACCGACACGGTCGGCGCCCAGCGCCAGTACACCGGCACCGCGGGCAGGATCGAAAATGCCCAGGTCGCCGACGACGAGATCTACGGCGGCAGCCTCACGCTGCGAACCGCCCTGGAGGAACGCGGCACCGGCTACGTCCTCGCGGTGGCCCGCTCGCACGAAGTCACCACCGGTGCGGGGAAGTTCCGTGCGGACATCTCAGCCCAGAAGGTGCCCAAGCGGGCCTGGCAGAAGCTCTCCGCAGGGGCCGGGGCCAAGAGCCACCGCTTCTACAACTGGGCAGTCATCGACCTCGCCGACCCCCGCCCAGGGAGTCGTCAGCTACTGATCCGCCGTAACCGCAGCACCGGCGAACTCGCCTACCACCGCTGCCACTCGCCCGCGTCCGTGCCGCTGACCGTACTGGTCCAAGTCGCTGGATCAAGATGGCGGGTGGAGGAGTTCTTCCAGTCGGGCAAGGGCCTGGCCGCACTCGACGAGCACCAGGTCCGCCGCTATACCTCCTGGTCCCCCTGGGTCACCCTCGCCATGCTCGCGCACGCCTTCCTCGCCGTCGTACGCGCAGACGAGCACACCCGCCCCGCACCCAATGCCCTTACTCCGCTCACCTGCAACGAGATCCAGCGCCTGTTCATCACCCTCGTTGTCCGACCCGTCCACGATGCCGCCCACCGGCTCGGTTGGTCCGACTGGCGGCGCCGCCACCAGGCCCGATCCCAGGCCAGCCACTACCGGCAACAAGCCACTCAGGAACAAAGATCGCGACCTGGCACGGCGTCACCTACGTTGAATGGGCTGACGCGGATGACGGCCGGATGCATGGGCATGTTCAGGATCTACGTTTTTGTTCAGCGATGCCCCAGTTGGGGAGGCTTCACGGCTGGGTGCGTCGCTCGGCGGCATGGAACGCGGGCGCGAGCGGGGTCAGCGCCGCACGGAGCTGGTCGGGCAGCGAACCGGAGGGCACGACCAGCCCTCCGGCGTCGAAGCTCCCGACGGCCTCTGCGTTCCCGGCCGGCCGGAGCCAGCCTTCCAACGCGATGCGAACCGCCGCGGCCACACTTGCCGCGAGAACGCGGGCTGTGTGCGCTCCGGCGTCACCCAGGCGTTCGGCGATCACCGCTGTGAGAGGGGGCTCGATGTCGGCGGTGGTATCGAGGAACGCGTCGCGCAGCGCGGTCCGGGTGGTGATCAGCAGCAGTGCCTCGTGTTCGCGCTCGCCGGTGTTCGTGTACTGCTCGACCACTGCTTCGGTGATGGCGTCGGCCAGGCGCACTCCTGCGGGCCGGGTCGCGACCGCCGCTGCGATCCGCGCCTCCCGGTCCGCGGTGACAGCGGAGACGATCGCCTGCTCGCGGCTGGCGAAGTAGTTGTTGTAGGTGCGCGGTGAGACCCCGGCGGCCTCGGCGATGTCCTCGACCCGCACCTGGTCCGGTCCGCGCTCCACGGCCAGGCGCAGGGCCGCCTCGCGTAGTGCCTCGCGCGTGGCCTGCTTCTTCCGCTCCCGCAGCCCTGGTGGTCGTGTCGTCATGGTGTCAGCGTTCCACACAGGATGCGTGCACGCAAACTTGCGTGCACGCATGTTTCCTGTCAGCCTCGACTCGCCCGAGACCGACAGAGAGGCCGTCAGCATGCGAGCTAGAGGAATGACCTACGACACCGGATTCGTCGTACACGGCCAGATATCCCGCGAGCACTTGGACTCCGCGGTGGTCCGGCGCGAGCTCGCCATCATCCGCGACGACCTGCACTGCAACGCGGTCCAGATCATCGGCGGTGACCCGGACCGACTGGAGCTGGCCGCCGGTGCCGCCGCCGAACTCGGCCTGGAGGTCTGGTTCTCGCCCTATCCGCTGGAGCTGGATCCGGAGCAGATCCTCACGCTCTTCCGCGACTGCGCCGAGCGAGCGGAACGACTCCGGCAGCAGGGGGCCACAGTCGTGTTCGTCGCAGGGGTCGAGCTGAGCGTGATGAACCGCGGGTTCCTGCCCGGAAGGAACCCCGAGGAGCGGGTCGAGCAGCTGATGAGCCAACCCGAGCGGCGCGCCGAAGCGATGAGCGAGCTCGGCGTGCGCTTCAACGCATTCCTCCGCGACGCCGCGACCACGGTCCGCGAGCGCTTCCAGGGCAGACTCACCTACGCATCCATCCAGTTCGAGCAGGTCGACTGGACTCCCTTCGACATTGTGACGTTCGAGCTGATCCGCTCCGCCGAGGTCGCCGACCGGTTCCGGGACGCGGTGCGCACCCTGGCTCAAGGCCCGAAGCCGCTCGCTATCACTGGGTTCGGCACCGCGGCCTACCGCGGCGCGGGAGACCGCGGTGGGCGGGTGCTGGAAGTGGTCGAGCACGACCCAGAGACCAAGGCCCCTGTACGGCTGAACGGCACATACGAGCGTGACGAGGCCGGCCAGGCCGCATATCTGAGCGAACTGCTGGAGATCTTCGAGACCGAGGGCGTGGACAGCGCGTTCGTGTTCCTGTTCGCCTTGCCTGGCTACCCGCACCGCCCGGACGGCGACCCCAGGGACGACTTGGACCGAGCCGGCCTGGGCATCGTCAAACTCCTCGAAGGGCGCCGGGGACAGACCTACCCCGACATGGATTGGGAACCCAAGGCCGCCTTCACGGCAGTGGCGCAGCGGTATCGGAGGTGACAGGCCCCGCACACGGTGACCACGGCTCGGGATCTGCACCGCGCCGCAGTGCAGATCCCGAGCAGCTGGAAGCGGTATGTGCCGAGCTCGCCGCAGACCTTGCGCCGGTCTACCGCCGCCGCGACCTGCGGGCCATCGGCGTGTTGTACCTACGCGGGTCACTGATGCCGGGCGTTGTGGGCAACTGCTGGTCGATCGCGGAGGCAGTGAGCCTGGGGCAACTGCTGGTCGATCGCGGAGGCAGTGAGCCTGGACCGGCCGTATCGCCGGCACCACCTGCTCGAACGCGCCCGCTGAGAGGAGGACACCGCGACAGACCTGGTGCGCGCGTTCCTGACCCGGCGCCTCGGCGACCCCGGCGGGAACCTGCTCACCACGCGCGTCTGCGACCTACCGCCGTCGGCGCGCCCGGCTGAGAGAAGTCTCAGCCGGGCGCTTGACTGGATACCGGCCTCTATTGACTGCCCGTCAGATCTCGGCAGTCAGGTGGTGGGATGTACCGGGCCGGTGCTTCTGCGCTGCCGCGGCGACCCGCTCATCTGAGGTGTTCAGCAGGGGAGGGTGGTCTTGCCGGCAGCGCCGGTGGCGCCGGTGATGCCGTCCGCGGTGAACGTGGCGGCGGTGCCGTTGCCGCCGGGCTTGCCGGGACACACCGGGCTCGCGGCGCCGCCGGCGCCGCCGGTTCCGCCCGTGTGGCCGCCCCCGACCGTGGAGGCGCCGCCGTTGCCGCCCTTACCGCCGGAGATGCCGGCCCCAGCGTCGCCGACGCCGCCCACACCACCCTTGCCGCCGGTGCCGCCGAGCTTGGCCGCTCCGCCGTAACCGCCGTTGCCGCCGTTGCCGTTGGCGCCCCCGGCGCCGCCGGTGCCCCCCTTGCCGCCGACACTCGCGCTGCCGTCAGCGTTGCCGCCGTTACCGCCGATACCGCCGTTGCCGTTGGCGCCGGCAGCGCCGCCGGTTCCGCCCAGTCCGCCGAGGCCGCCATTGATCCCTATTCCGTTGATTCCGTTCAGGCCGGGGAAGCCGAGGATGCCGAAGCTGCTCTGCGTCCCGATGCTGCCCACCTCAGCACGGGAGGCTGCCGAGGCGAGGGTGGGGGCGCTGAGGCTGACGACGGCGATCGCGGCGACCAGGAGGGTCCGGGGAACAGCAGGAGTGCGCGTGAAGCGCATGAGGGCGACCTCTCGATTTGCGCGACCGGAGATGCTCCCCGGCCGACACACCATCAACGTAGGCCGCAACGGCCCCGCCCCGCGTTCCACGGAATGATCCAATGGCTTCAAATGAACTAGTTGCGCAAAAATGGCTTTAATGACATTTGTTTCGTATTCATACATCCTCAAACGGCGGACCGCCGAGCGTGACCCCGGGCCGGCAACAGCAGGACAATGATTCGCGCGACCACGCAACGCTGGTGGGCCGCCTGCCGTCGGTCGGATCCTCGGTGAACCGCAGAACCGCCACCAGCGACAACGGCCGCGTCCCTCGCGGCCTTCCCGGAAAGCGCGTCGGAACACGCGCAGTCCCGGCAACGAGCCGAGCGGGACGTCGCGACCCTGGTACGCAGGGCCCAGGCGTCGGGCGCGCTGCGGGCCGATTTCCACCCTTCCGACCTCGCCGTGGTCCTGTTGGCACACTGCGGTCTGGTGGCCGCCCTACCTGATGATGGTGCAGCGTCTCGGCGCCTAGTGGCCTATCCGCTCCAGTCGTTCCACACCGACTGCGCTGATACTGCGCAGCCTCCCGATCAGCCGGAGGTCCTCCGGCTGGTGCAGACCGGCGACGAGGGTTGCTGTCGTGGTCCGGGGTGAACAAGTCGCCGTCGACCAGGGTCCGGCAGCGGCTCGGTTGGCCGTGACGCGGGCTGTTCCGGTCCCTGGCCCGGCCGGACAGGATGCTGTTGGCCGTACCCGAATCTGCGGGCAACCACGACACTCCTCTCACGCCGTCCCGGACGTCGCGATCGGTGGGTTCAAGGATTCCGAGCGCATCGTCTGCGACGCCCTGGACGCCCACGTCGGGACCGGCACGCTCTTACCGGCTGACCGAGGACTGTGGGCCTGGCCCGCTGGCACCGGCTCCGGGACCAGGACCAGGACCAGGACACGAACCTGCTGTGGCGAGCGAGTGGTGTCGACATCCGGACACCATTACTGAAAACGATTGTCATCATGTTACGGTCGGCGCACCGTCTCCATTGACCACCCCTTTACCCGGAGTGCTCCGTGCGCCTGTCCGCCCGTCCCCTCCCCCTGTCCGCGGTCGCCGCGGCTTCCGCCCTGCTGCTCACCGGCTGCTTCTCGGAATCCGCTGCGGAGGACTCCACGAGCGGCGGCGGCAAGCGCATCCGCGTGGCGATGCTCCAGCCGCCCCGTACCGGCCTCTCGCCGCTCTCCGACGACGCGTTCAAGCTGGCGCGCTGGTCGACCGCCGAGACGCTGGTGAAGCTCGACGACGACGGGGACGCCCAACCCGCCCTCGCCACCAAGTGGCAGCAGAGCGGCAGGACCTGGACCTTCGAGATACGCAGCGGGGTCACCTTCCACGACGGTACGAAGCTCACCGCCGAGTCCGTCGAACGGTCCCTCACCGAGGCCGCCACCGCTTCCCCCAAGCCGCGCATCCTCGACGGCGTGGACCTGACGGTGAAGGCCGACGGAGACTCGGTCGCCGTCACCACCGCCACCGATGACCCACTGCTCCCGCTGCGGCTCAGCTCGCCGCAGCTGTCGATCCTGGCGGCGAAGGCGTACCGGGGGAAGGTCGTCAGCCCGGTCGGCGCCGGCACCGGTGCCTTCGAGCTGACGAAGGTGAACGGCACTTCGTCCGCGACCCTCGACCGCTACGAGGACTACTGGGGCGACAAGGCCAAGGCCCCCGGAATCGACGTGAGGTTCGTGCCGGACGGCACCGCCCGCGCGGCCGCCCTGCGCAGCGGCGAGGCCGACGTCGTCGAGGCGGTGCCGGTGTCACAGGCCTCGCTCCTCGACGACGACCTGATCACCGAGGTTCCGATGCCGCGCACCAACACGCTCTACCTGAACACCGAGAGCGGCCCCTTCACGGACGCCTCACTGCGGGCCGCCGCCCGCGAGGCCATCGACGCCGAGTCGATCGTCAAGGGCGTGTACGAGGGCCGCGCGGACGTCGCCGAGGGCCTGCTGGGACCCGCCCTCCCGTGGGCCGCTGACCTGCGGAAGACGGTCGAGCGAGTCAAGGCCGGTGACCCGGACGGGAAGACCATCACCATCGGCACGTACACCGACCGCACCGAGCTTCCCGAGGTGGCCCAGACGCTCCAACAGCAGCTCCAGAAGGCCGGTTTCAAGGTGAAGCTGGACATCCGCGAGTACGCGAACATCGAATCGGACACGCTGGCCGGCGAGTTCGACGCGTTCATCCTGTCCCGGGCGACCGTCCTCGACTCTGGCGACCCGGCCGCGTACCTCTACAGCGACTTCGCCTCCAAGGGGTCCTTCAACATCTCCCAGCTGTCCGACAAGAAGGTCGACGCGGCGCTGGAGAAGGCCGCCTCGACGAAGATCGGTGACCCGCGCCGCAAAGCCCTCATCGAGGCGGAGGCCGCGGTGCTGGCCACCGACGCCGCGATCCCGATGCTGCACGAGCGCGTGATCCAGGGCGACGCGGCCGGTGTCGTGGACGTCGAGCACGACCCGCGCGAGGTCGCGCTGATCACCGCGGACACGTACGTCAAGTGATGTTCGTGAAACGCTTGTCGGCTACCTCTGTGACTCCTGGCAGCCGGGCCGCTCTCACCCGGCTCGGCTGCCTCGCCGCGCTCCTCGCCACCGTCGGACTGCTCCCCTGGCTCTCCGGCCGCGACCCCGCGCTCACAGTCCTGCGCGCCCGTTCCGCCGAACAGGAGGGCACACCGGAGGCACTGGCCGCGATCCGCGCCGACCTCGGCCTGGACGCGGGACCCCTCGCCCTGCTGGGGAATTGGGCGTCCGGTGTGCCACGCGGCGACTTGGGCACGTCCTGGGTGTCGGGCACCGATGTCCTGCCGTCGGTCGTCTCCGGACTCCAGGTGTCCCTCGCGCTGATGGGCGCGGCACTCGGTGTCGCGCTCCTGGTGACCTGCGTCTTGGTCGCTCCGGTTCTCGTACGAGGCCGGGGGTCGGCCGGCGGGTTCGCCGCGATGCTCGCCGCACTGCCCGAATTCCTGCTCGCCACCGCCGCGTTGCTGGTCTTCGGCGTGTGGCTCGGCTGGCTGCCGACCTCCGGCTGGCAGGGACCGCAGTACATGGTGCTGCCCGCCGTCGCCCTCGGCATACCCGCCGGCGGACTGCTCGGCCGCCTGGTCGCGGACGCGCTGCCCGCCGTCCTGGAGGAGCGGTGGGTGGAGCTGTGGCGCGGGGCGGGCGTCAGCGGCCTCCGGATCTCGGCGGCGGCCATGCGTCGCGCACTGCCGCCACTGGTACCGCAATTCGGGATGGCCGCCGTCGGACTGACCGGCGGCGCGGTCGCCGTGGAACTCGTGTTCGCCGTCCCTGGCATCGGGCGTACGGCGCTGGGGGCAGCCAGATCGCAGGACCTGCCGCTGCTCCAGGGTGCCGTTCTGGCACTGCTCGCGCTGGGCCTGGTCACGGGTGCGGTGGCGGCCCTCGTACGGCGTCGGCTGCTGGGGCCGGCCCTGCGCGACGCGGGACTGACCCTGCCGGCGGCCCGCCCGGTCCGCGCGCACCCGGCCGTTCCCGTGACGCTCGGGGTGGTGCTCCTGACCTGCGTCGGCTGGGGACTGCTGCGCGACCCGTACACGGTGGACACGACCGCCCGCCTGCAAGCCCCGTCCTGGGCGTACCCCCTCGGCACGGACGGGCTCGGCCGTGACGTGCTGGCCCGGCTGGGGCACGGCGCGGCGTCGACGATCGGCACGGCGGCCGCGGTCGGCCTGGTCGGCCTGGTCCTCGCACTCGCCCTCGGTTTCCTGCCGGCCGTGACCTCCGGGGCCTCGGACATCGCCAACGCGCTGCCGCCGGTGATCGCCGGCATCCTGGTCGCGGCCGTGGTCGGCCCCGGCACGGGTGGAGCCGCGCTCGCCGTCGCCCTTCTCTCCTGGCCCGCGTTGGCCGCCCACGCCGCCGCGCTGGTCCAAGAGGTCCGCGCCTCGACGTTCTTGTCTGCTCAACGGGCCATCGGCGCAAGCCCGTGGTGGATCCTCACCCGCCATGTCCTGCCCTCCGTGGCGGCTCCGGTCACCCGTCACGCGCTCCTGCGCCTGCCCGGCATCGCCCTGGCCCTCGCCTCCCTCGGCTTCCTCGGCCTCGGCGCGCAGCCGCCCGCGCCGGAGTGGGGCCTGCTCCTGGACGAGTCCCGCGCATATGTGGAACGCGCCCCGTGGGCGGCCCTGTCGCCGGCGGTCGCGCTGGCGCTGCTGGCGGGGCTCGCCGTGTCGTCGGCGGCGTACGCGGAGGGCGGGGCCAGGGCCGGCTCGCCCTTGCGCAGCCGTTTCACCTTCGCCTTCCCCGCTCTGCGTCCGCGTGAGGAGTCCCCCCGTTGAACCCCGACGTCCTCCTTACGGTCCGGGACTTGCGCGTCTCCTTCGGCGCCGTCGAAGCCGTACGGGGCCTCTCCTTCGACGTCCGCGAGGGTGAAGTCCTCGCAGTTGTCGGCGAGTCGGGCGCGGGCAAGTCCCTGACGGCCCGCGCCCTGCTGGGCATGCCACCGCGGGAGGCCACGGTGACGGGCAGTGTGCGGATGGGTTCGCACGAACTGGTCGGCGCTCCTCGTTCCGTACGCGCCGCGCTCTGGGGACGTCGCGTCGCCCTCGTGCCGCAGGACGCGCTCTCGGCGCTCTCGCCCGTGCATCCGGTCGTCGACCAACTCGCCGCCTCCCTACGCTCCGTGCACCGCGTCTCCCGCAAGGCGGCGCGCGCCAGGGCCGTGACCGCGCTGGAGGAGGTCGGCATTCCGGCCGACCAGACCCGGGCCTACCCGCACGAGTTCTCGGGCGGCATGCGCCAACGGGCCGTCATCGCCATGGCGATGCTCCACTCCCCCGCCCTCGTGATCGCCGACGAACCGACCACGGCTCAGGACCCGCAGACCCAGCGCCAGATCCTGGACCTCCTCGCCCGCAAGAGCGAGGCCACGGGCACGACCCTGGTCCTGGTCACCCACGACCTTCCCACCGTCCGCGAACACGCCGACCGGGTGCTGGTCATGTACGCGGGCCGGCTGGTCGAAGAGGGCCCGGTGGACGAGGTGTTCGCACGTCCCCGGGCTCCGTACACGGCGGGTCTGCTGGCTTCGGTTCCGGTGGACGAGGAAGCAGCCATGAGCGAGGAGGGGTCTACGGCCCCGCCTGGTGTGCCGTCACATGGCGTATCCGGGCCGGACCGCCCCCTCGCCCGGCGACGGCGTCTCCCCTCGATAGCCGGCGCACCTCCCGCTCCCACCGAGATCCCGCCCGGCTGTCCCTTCGCCCCGCGCTGTCCGCTGGCCGACGCGGACCGCTGCCGTACGGAGCGGCCCGAGCCGGAGGTCCACGACGGCCGTACCGTCGCCTGCCACCGCTGGCGTGAACTCCCCGACCACCCAGCCGACTTGTTCTTGGAGTCCGCGTGATGCCCCTTCTGGACGTACGCGATCTGGTCGTCCGCCACGGCCCCCGCACCACCGTGGACCACGTCTCCTTCGACATCGCCCCCGGCGAGACCCTCGGGCTCATCGGCCCCTCGGGCTGCGGCAAGTCATCCACAGCCCTGGCCGTGCTCCAGCTGCGTCGCCCCGACGAGGGTGAAGTGTGGTTCGACGGACAGGAACTGACCTCGCTGAACGAACGGCGGCTGCGGCCGCTCAGGTCGGCGATGCAGCCGGTGTTCCAGGACCCCTACGGATCGCTCAGCCCCCGCCACCGCATCCGCGACGCGATCGCAGAGCCCCTGCGTGTGCAGGGCAGTTGGAACCCGACAAGCGGCCCTGAGCGCGTGGCGGAGCTGCTGGAGCAGGTCGGCCTCGATCCCGCCCACGGCGACCGGCGCCCGCACGAGCTCTCCGGCGGACAGTGCCAGCGTGCCGGAATCGCCCGCGCGTTGGCCGGAGAGCCGAAGCTCCTGGTGCTCGACGAACCAGTCTCCGCGCTCGACCCGTCCCTGCGCGCGGGGATCCTCAACCTGCTGGCCGAACTCCAGGAGCGCCTCGGCCTCGGGTATCTGTTCATCTGCCACGACATGGCGCTCGTACGCCACTTCTGCGACCGCGTCGCGGAGATGCGCGACGGCCGGATCGTCAGGACCGCTTCGGTGCCGTCCCCGCGAGCGTCGCCCGGCAACGCACCCGCTCCCCCTCCAGTGGCGCGGCCCGCAGGCGCGTGGCCGCCGTCTCGCCCGGGCAGGTGAGGGGTGTGGCCGACCAACCGGGCGGAGTCGGCGACGACGGCGATGCTGCTGGTGTTGTGCGGCAGCTCGGCGAGCACCGGGGTAACCGATCCGCCGAACGTCGGCCAGCAGTCCGACGAGGTTGACGACCCATGCACCCACGGCTCCCCGAGCGCCAGGCGTATTGCCGGTCACCGCGCTCACCAGGCTCTTGGGTCAGTCCTTGACGGCGACGAGGACGTGGCTGTCGCCGAACTGCCAGACCGGGGTGATGTGATGAAAGCCCACCTGTCGCAGCAGTTCGGTGTGGCGGGTGAGGGTCAGGGCGTTGTCACTGCCGCCGTGGTTGCCGTGCGCGGCGGCTTGTCGCTGCTCACGTTCGGTGAACAGGTCGGCCAGTTCAGGGTCCTGGGCCGCCGCGGTCCACCAGGAATGCCAGTCCTCGTGGGCGTGTGTGCGGGAGCGCTCGGCCCGGCGGCGTCCGATGTGCGCGGTGAGGTCCGAGCAGGGCGGCCCCTCCTGGGCGAAGTGGTCGCCGTTGACGAGAACTCCGCCGGGGCGCAGCAGGGCCGCGAGCTGCTGGTAGACGCGCAGCAGGACCGGTTCGCGGAGATAGTGCAGGGCGGTGGTCGAGACGGCAGCGTCCAGGGGTCGGTTCAGACCGAGAGCGTCGGTCCATCCGTCGCCCCCGATGGCGATCTCCTCGTAACGGGCGACGGACGCGTGGTGGGTGCGGGCGAGTTCCAGGAGCAGCGGGTCCATGTCCACGGCGACGATCTCGGCGTCCGGCATGCGTGCGGCGAGCCGGGCGGCCAGGGATCCGGGTCCGCAGCCCAGGTCGAGGAGCAGGGGTTGGGGCCGGCCGGCCGTGACGTGCTCGACGACATCCGCGATCACCGTGAAGCGCTCTTCCCGGTCGATGGCGTACCGCTGCTGCTGACGCTCCCAGCGCTCCACCCACAGTTTGGCCGTCGCCATGCTCACGCCCATTTGGTCGTGCCACCTCTGCCGTCTCGACGTTCCTGGATCACGGCCGACTCTACAGGTGAAAACGATTCCCATTCGCTTTGTCGACCCGATTCAGCACAGCGAGGCGAGGACGGACAGCAAACGGTCGATTTCCTCCATCGTGGTGTACGCGTGGACGCTGACCCGTACCGAGGCGGCCGTCTCGTCCGCGCCCGCCTGGCAGAGGCTGTCGGCCCGGACCATGAAGCCCTGGCTGAAGAGGATGAAGCCGAGGTCGTCGGAGGGGATGTCGTGGTGCCGGAAGGAGACGATGCCGTGGCGGCGCTGTACGGCGGAGCCGGCGGCCAGACTGGCCTGGCAGCCGCGGATCTCGTACGGGGCGAGGCGGCGCAGGCCGTCGGTCAGCCGGGCCGCGAGCGCGGTGGTCCAGCGCGCGATCCGGTCCGTGCCGGCCGCGTCCAGCCAGTCGAGTGCGGCTTCGAGGGAGGCGATCCCCACGGTGTTGGGGGTGCCCTGCCAGCCCCCGGGGCGGAACTCCGCTCCGCGGGCGGGTGAGTTGCGGGCCCAGACGGCCCCGGTGCCGGGCAGGGCGAGCGCCTTGTGGCCGGAGAAGACCACGAAGTCCACGTCGAGTTCGGCCACGGACACCGGCAGATGGCCGATGCTCTGGGCGGCGTCGAGACAGATCGGCACGTCCGGGCCGACGGCCTCGCGGAGGCGGTGCACGTTCATGTCGCCGCCGTAGACGTGATGGATGTGCGTGACGGCGACGAAGCGGGTGCGCGGGCCGATGATCCGGGGCAGCGCGCGATGGTCGTAGTCGCCGGACTCCGCCTGGTACGGCAGCCCGCGCACCCGTATGCCGATGCCCCGCTCGGCCAGTAACCGCTGGGCCTCCAGCCAAGGGGTCAGGTTCGCCTCGTGATCGGCATACGGGACGAGGATCTCGTCGCCGTCCGTGAGGCGCGAACTCAGCCAGTCGCGGGCCACGGCCCGAAGCCCTTGCGTGGTGCCGCTGACGAAATGCACGCCGGATCGCTCCGGGGCGGGGTCGCCGAGGAACTCCCTGACGCGTCGCCTCGTCCGTTCCACCAGCTCCGTCGTCCGGTTGGCCCACGGATAGGTGCCCCGGCCGGCATTGGCGTTCGATGTCGTGAGATACGAGTGGACGGCGTCGAGCACGGCCTGCGGCTTTTGCGCGGTGGCGGCACTGTCGAGGTAGGCCAGCTCCGGATGCCCGGTGATGATCGGGAACTGGCTCCGTACCTCCTGCTGCCAGGGCGCCAGATCCTTCAGTTCGTCGTCGAGCATGGCCGGTCAGTCCCGGACCAGGGGCGCGCCCGCGTCCCGCCAGGCGACGATGCCTCCGGACAGGCTGCGCACGTCCGGGTGGCCCATGCGGGTCAGCAGCGCGGCGTAGCGGGCGGACTTCTCGCCGACCGGGCAGGCCAGCAGCACCGGTCGCCGCTTGCTGAAGGGCAGTCGGCCGCGCAGCAGTTCGTCGAAGAGCTCGTCGGCGATGTTGAGCGACCCGTCGATGTGCAGGGCCGCGTACGCGTGCGGCCCGCGCAGGTCGATGACGAGCGGCTCCGGCTCGCCGTCCGTGATCCACCGTCGGGCGGCTTCGGTGTCGATGACCTTGGCCTGCGCCCGCACCTCGGCGTCGGTGAGGGCCGCCGCCGAGTTCCTGAGAGGCGGCCGGCCGAGCAGGTCCGGGCGGCGCTGCCGTACGTAGCTGAGGTAGCTCTCGGCGCGGTCGCAGACGATGAAGACCGCTGTACGACGCTCCGTCAACGTCTCGTCCAGCGTGCGCAGATGACGTATCGCTCCCTGGTATGCGGCACCGCCGGTGGGGCCCGACAGCAGCCCGCAGCGCCGGATCAGCGTGACCATCCCGTCAATGGCCTCGGCAGAGGTCACCGACTCGATGGTGTCGTACGTCACCGGGTCGAAGAGGCCGACCTGCTGCACCTCGTCGATGGTGCGGATGCCGGGGATGAAGTCCGACTTGTGGGCGACCAGGCCGAGGACCCGTACGTCCGGGTCGTGTTCGCGCAGCACTCTGGCCACCCCGGTCGACGAGCCGGCGGTGCCGACACAGGCGATGAACCAGTCGGGTGCCCGTCCGTCCAGGTCCTTGATGATCTCCGGGCCAGTGCCCGCCGCGTGGGCCTCGGTGTTGCGCGGGTTGAAGTACTGGTCGGTGTGCAGACAGGTGCTGCCGGGCTCGGCGAGCGCCTGGTGGAAACGGGTCAGGGGGTCGTCGGTGTCGGTGGGGTCGAGGCACTCGCTCTGACCGGGGAGCTCCTCGATCTCCGCGCCGAGCAGCAGGAGGAGTTCCTTGATCTCCGGTACCCGCATGCGGTTGGTGACGCTCTTGAAGCGCAGTCCGTGCATGCCCGCGAGCAGCGCGAGCGCCTTCGCCGTGTTCCCGCTCGACAGTTCCACGAGCGTCTCGCCGGTCTCGTCGTGTTCGCCCGCGGCGGCGAGGAGCGGACGTGCCATGTTCCAGGCGGGCCGGTCCTTGACCGAGCCGAAGGGGTTGAGCATCTCCAGCTTCGCGTAGAGGTCGATGTGGCGCAGGCCGTGCACGGCCGGGTCGATGCGTACCAGCGGGGTGTTGCCGATGGCGTCGGTGATGCTGTCGTACCTCATGCCTGGTCTCCCGGTCGCGTGATCGGCCAGTACTCGTCGTCCAGGCACCAGCGCCAGGAACCGCCGTCCTGTACGACGGCGACCGTGCGGGCGATGGGCTGCCGTTGGGCGGAGTGGGCGTGGAAGTCCATCGCGTAGCCTGCGGTGTTGGCGAACGTGAGCAGGTCGCCGGCGCGGGGCAGCCGCGGCAGGAACACCATCCGTCGTGTGATCAGGTCGGCCTCCAGGCAGAGATTTCCCGCGAGGTACACACCCACGGGCCCGTCGTCCCGGTCTGTTTCGCCGGGTGTACGAGGGAGGAGGACGGGATCGACGAGGACCCCGTGTTCCTCCAGGCTCACGTCTGCGGCGTTCATGGCGAGGCGCACCAGGTGGTCTCCCGAGCCGGTGGGGCGGACGTCGAGAACACGGGCCAGCGAGAGGCCGCACTGGTCCACGAGCGCTCGCCCCGGCTGGGTGGACAGCTCGTAGAGGTGCTCCAGGAGGAGGGTGGCGAGCGGGCGGCCCAGCGACGGTGCGGGGAGGCGGAGGAGTTCGTCGAGGTAGCCGGGGCCGGCGGTCGGGCGGTGGGCGGGGTACAGCGCCTGCGCGCCGCGCAGGGTGCCGCCCTCGTTGCGCAGGCCGTAACCGTGGTTGCGCCAGGTCAGGGCGGGTCGTGTGCCCAGTACGGCGTTGGCCAGCTCGGTGGTGTAGTGCCCCCACTGGGCGGCGTCGGCGACGTAGCCGACGCCGAAGCCACCGCCGATGTCGACGACCCGCGGGGCCAGCCCCCGGGCCCGGCACTCGTCCATGACCATGACGCAGCGCTCCAGAGCGAGGGCCTTCTCCGCGAGCCCGGTCGTGTCCAGGTGGTACGCGACGCCGACCAGCTCGACGGCGTCCCGATGCCGTTCGACCGCGTCCAGCAGCAGGTCCACCTCCCGCAGCGGCGTGCCGAATCGGCTGCGCCGGGACAGCACCCGCACACCGGACAGCCCGGAGCCGGTGGCCGAGTCGAACTCGGAGAGCCGTGGCAGGACGTCGACGCGGGGAAGCGTGTACTTCCGTACCAGCTCGGCCAGTTGGTGCAGCTCGGCCGTCGAGTCGGTGTGCACGCTCACGCCGGTGCGGGCGGCCAGCCACAGGAACTCCGGGCTTTTGGGGCCGGTGGCCGTGATCCGGTCCGGGGTGAACCCGCAGCCCAGGGCGTGCCGCAGCTCGCCGAGCGAGGCGACGTCGATGCCGACCCGGGCCGGGTCGGCCGCCGCCAGCCGTCGCACCAGCGCGCTGGACTGGTTCGCCTTGTGCGCGAAGGACACCCGACCGGTGAGGTGATGACGGCGGTAGACAGCGTGGAAGCGCTCGGCGTTCTCGGCGATCCGGTCGGGCACCAGCACGTTGAGCGGCGAACCGAGCGCGTCGACGAGCGAGTGCAGAAAGGGGGCGGCATCCAGCAGTGAGCCGAGCGGCGGTTCCAGCCGTGGCTGGAGAAACAACGGCACACCCACGACAGGCCCCTCCCGCGCGCCGGCCGACTGTGGCTCCCGGCGATGGAGAGTCGCCGCCCGTCCAGCATGGGCGGCGACTCAGACGACCGTTCGGGGTCATCATGTCCGGCTACATGCATCTTTAAGCCCAGCCCGCATGACGGCTGGAGCCGGATCTTGGAGCCTTGGCGAAGTCTTGATGCCCCCTTGACCACCGACCACCTCAACACATGCATAGATCGCTATATGTTAATGTCGCAATGAAACGTGCGCCGCGACAGTCGCCGGCGGCGCACGGCACGGCCACACACAGGGAGCCCCCCATGACCACTGCCACCGAACACCGCACCCACGAGGACCACACCCACGCCCACGGCGAAGGGTGCGGTCACGTCACCTTCCCCCACGGCGACCACGTCGACTTCGTGCACGACGGACACATCCACCGGACGCACGGCGACCACGTCGACGAGTGCGTCGAGGCCGGGCACGCCGCACACGAAGGCCACGACCACCAGCACGGCGAGAACTGCGGTCACGTCGCGGTGCCGCACGGCGACCACACCGACTACGTGCACGACGGCCACCGCCACGCCGCCCACGAGGGACACTGGGACGATCACTGACGGTTCAGCCGCGACTGACGCATGCCAGGCGGATCACGGGCCCGCCGAACCGGGAATCATTCCCATATGCTAATGTCTGCATATGACGACGCCTCCCGCCCGATCCGCGGACGAGCCGCCACAGGACCTGCAGGCCGCCAGTGACCTGCTGCGCGCCCTGGCGTCGCCCGTCCGCGTCGGCATCGTGCGCGAACTGTCCGCCGGCGGGAAGTACGTCCACGAACTGGTGAGCGCACTCGGAGTGAGCCAGCCGCTGGTCTCCCAGCACTTGAGGGTGCTGCGCACCTCCCGGATCGTGACCGCACGGCGCCAGGCCCGCGAGACGCGGTACAGCCTGACCGACGACCATGTCGCCCACATCGTGCTGGACGCCATCCGGCACGCGCAGGAGTGACCCCGCACCCGCACACGGCGCCCTCCCGACGGCCGCCCGGCTTTTCGCCGGGCGGCCGTCGGCGTCCCCCTCCGACACCTGCTCCCCACGTTCCCCCTCCCCGGCTTCACGCGCATCACACAGAACCCATTGCCATCTCTTGATGAAAATGATTATCGTGTGACTTGTTCGTGCCCGCTCCTTTGCGTTGGCACCTTCTGATCCAGGGGGGATCTCCTTTGCGTGCTCACAACCGCACTCTGACCGTCGCCGGCTCTCTCGCCGCAGCCCTCGCCCTCGCCGGCCTCGCCGCCACTCCGGCGGCCGCCGCGACAACGCTCAGCAGCGGACACGTCGACGTGTTCGACGCCGACTGGGACGGCAGCGAGCTGAGCCTGCACGTCCACGACGAAGCGACCGACACCGAATACGAGCCCGCCGACGCGACCCTGTCGGTACCGGCCGCGGCGAAGACCGCCAACCCGGGCTACGGCTTCCTCGGCAGCGGCAGCCAGGTGTGGCTGCTGCCCGAGGACGAGGCCCTGGCGAACAGCAGAGGCGTGCTGTTCGCCGGCATCTCCACCGAGCACCTCGCCACGGGCGTCTTCGCGAACAACACCGTGGCCTACACCCTCGTCCGCGCCACCCGCAACGGCGCCACCACGGAGGACTTCAGCATCTACAAGGGCAGCGGCACCCGCTGGTTCGACAGCAACACCGCCACCACCAGCTTCAAGTCCAGGACCTTCGGCGTCGGTATCCACAGCCACGCCAGCTGGGCCTTCGAGGAGGCCGGCACCTACCAGCTGACGTTCCGCGTGCAGGGCACGGTGAACGGTGCCACCGAGTCGGACACCGAGGTCTTCACCGTCGTCGTCTCCAACTGACCCCGCCCGGTGTGGCCCGCCGTTCCCGCTCGCGAGGACGGCGGGCCACGCCCGTGAAAGAAAGGCCGGGCCATGAAGGAGACCGGACCATGAAGATCCTGGCGCGCGGCAAAGGCGCCTTCACCGCCGCGGTGTTCACCACCGCGGCAGCCGTACTGATGGGCGCGGCGGGCCTGGCCGCGGGCAGCGGCCCCACCGCCCGGGCCGCCACGCAGGCCGTCGTGCTCAGCGAGGGAGAGGTCGATCTGCCCCCCCGACTCGTCGACGGCAGGCCCCAGTTGCAGATCGACGACCGGACCGGAGACCGGACGGTCGTCCGCGAGCCCTCCGAAGTCGTCTGGCACGTGGTGCCCGATGCCATGGCCGACAGCGTCAGCCCCGTCTATCCGCTCATCGGTGAGGGCGTGTACGCCTGGTTCCTCAACCATCTGTGGACCAGCGACATATTCGCACTGGAGCCCGGCTGGAACGGCACCGAGGCGGGCGGCGACACGGAGGTGCGCCTGGCGGGGTTCGAAGGACCCGGCACCTTCGCCCTCTACACGTACACGCGGGAGATGGACGGCAACGACGAGAACCCCGTCCCGCACCTCAGCAGCTCCGCCCCCGCACACGCGTCCTTCACCTTGGCCAAGGACGCCCAACGGACCGAGCCGACCTGGGCGTTCACCGCCGAAGGCGTCTACCGGCTGACCTTCGCCGTCACCAGCGGCGGCGTCACCGACACCGAGACGCTGGCCGTCGTGGTCGGTGACGACGTCGATCCGGCGACCGTCCTGCCCGGTGACGGGACCGCGCCCACCGCCTCACCCACGGACAGCGGTCCGGCCACGCCGACCGGCAGCCCCACGAGCACCGGCCCGGGCGCGCACGTCATCGACGACGGGCACGTGGACCTCGCGGCACGGAAGGCCGACGGCACCCTCTCCTTCCAGCTCAAGGAAGGCAGCGAGCTCGACCACACCTGGCACGAGCCCGACGAGGTCGTCATGCACGTCGTGCCTGCGGCGCGGCGGAAGATCACCAGCAGTACCTCCTTCCTCGGCGAGGAAGGCGATCCCGTCTGGTGGCTGCCCAGCAGCTACATCAGCGGCATCGTCTGGCCCGGCTGGAACACCCAGGAATGGAAGGAATCCGAACTCGACGGCAGGGTCACCTACCGGCTCGACTCCCTCCAGGGTCCGGGCAACCTGTTCGTGTTCAACAACGGCGGCCTGGGATCGCACACCATGTGGTTCAACAGCGCTGACGGCCTCCCCGACCCGCACGAGCACAGCGTGGGCTCGCACTCCCACACCGAGTGGGTCTTCACTGAGGAGGGCGTCTACCGCACGGAGTTCACGGTGAGTGCCACGCGCGCCGACGGCACGAAGGTCAGCGACACGGCGACCCTCGCCTGGGTGGTCGGAGACGACGTGGACCCGTCGACGGTCACGCCGGGCGCGGGTGACGAGCCCACGGCGTCGCCCACGGCCACCGACTCCGGCTCCGGCTCCGCTTCACCATCCGCATCGGCATCGGCATCGGCCCCTGCGCCGACGGCCCCGACCCCGACCACGTCCGGCTCGGAGACGGCGACCGCGACAGCGTCCGTTCCGCCGGTCGACACCTCGGACGGCAGTGGAGGTTCGTCCACCGCCGGAGGCACGACCACCACCGGCGGGCTCGCCTCCACCGGCGCTGGCGTCGCCATGATCGCGGTCATCGCCGCGCTCGCGCTGCTCGCGGGCGGCGGTGCGGTGTTCGCCGTACGACGACGTCGTACCGCCCAGTGAAAGCTCCGCGTACGGCGGACCGGGCCAGGCAGCCCCGAGCCCGCCGTACGCGGCTCAGCCATGTCCAGCAAAGGAGGAGCCCCATGCGGGGCCACCCCAGACGCACCACCACCGGCGCGCTCACCGCGGCCTGCGCCGCTCTGCTCGCCGGGTGCAGCGGGCTCGAACCCGCCTCGTCCGACGCGAAGTTGACCGTGTCGACGACCACCGCGATCATCGCCGACCTGGTCGAGCAGGTCGGCGGCGACCGCGTGGACGTCACATCGATCGTGCCGCGCAACGGCGACCCGCACTCCTACGAACCGAGCCCCGGCGACGCGGCCCAGGTCACCGAGGCCGACGTCGTGTTCAGCAACGGCCTGCTCCTCGAAGAGCCCGGCATCACGAAGATGATCCACAACAATGCCCCGAAGTCCGCGCCGAAAATCGAGATCGCCGACAAGCTGGAGCAGTACGGCGGCACGGTCATGAAGCTGGAGGAGGACCTGGGCCTCGACGTGCTCTGGCTCGGCTGGGCCGTCGAGGGCGAGGTCGCTGGAGACGGTTCCCACGTACGCACGACCGCCACGAAGGTGGAGGGCCCGGGCGACCTGCGCGTGTACCTCACGGACACGCTCGGCAGACCCAAGGTCTACGTGGACTCGGCCGACGGCTTCGACGAGAGGGACTCCTTCACCCTGCCGCCCGAAGCCCACACCCACGTCAACTGGGCGTTCAGCGAACCGGGCACGTACAGGCTGACCGTCGAGGGCCGGACCGAGACGCTCGACGGAAAGGCCGAGAAGTTCAGCAGCGGCACCTTCACCTTCACCGTCGGCGACGCGACCGCACCCCCGAAGGGGACGACCGTGCTCGACGGCGGGCACGCCGACGTCGCGCTCAACGCCGAGACCGGCAAGGTGTACGTCCGCGCCGACGCGGAGAAGAGCGGCGAGCGCACCCGCCATCCCACCGAGGCCGTCGTACTCCACGTGCCCGACCGGGCGAAGGAGTCGGTGCCCAAGGAGAAGCCGTACGGCTTCCTCGGCGCGGCGGGCGACGAACTGTGGGTACTCCCCCAGGCCGTCATCGGCAAGCACGTGCACGGTGACCTCGACCCGCACGCCTGGGAGGACGTTGCCAACGCGGAGGCGTACGTCCGGCGCATCGAGGCCGAGCTGGTCAAGGCCGACCCGGACGGGAAGGCGACGTACGAGAAGAACGCCGAGGCGTACCTCAAGACGCTCGGCGCGCTCGACGAGGAGGTCGCCAGGAAACTCGCGACCGTCCCGGAGCGCAACCGCAGGCTGATCACCACCCACGACGCCTTCGGCTATCTGGCGAAGGCGTACGGCATGGAGATCGCGGGCTTCGTCGTACCGGTGCCCAACCAGGAGCCGAGCGCCGCCGAGGTGGAGGACCTCGGCGACACCATCCGCGAGAAGCAGGTCCCGTCCGTGTTCCTGGAACCGAATCTCGCGGCGAGAGCGGACGTACTGAAGCGGGTCGCCCAGGACCAGGGGGTCGGGATCTGCACGATCTACGGCGACTCGTTCGGCGACAAGGTCCACGACTACGTATCGATGATGCGGCACAACGCGAACGAGCTCACGAAGTGCCTTGGGGAGGACGCCTGATGAAGGCCATGCGCATGCTGGGCGGGGAGCGGATCGCGGCCGCGGCGGTGCTCGCGGCCGCACTGTCGGGGGGCGGGGTCGCCGTCGCGGACAACGCCGGGACGGAGCGGGCCGAGCTGGGCCGGATCGCCTACGCAGACGGTGAGCTGAGCCTGGACGGTGCGGATGGTGCTGACGATGCGGACGCGCACGTCGTCACGATCGACGACGCCGATCTGGCGGACGCCCGGGCGCCCGGGTGGGACACCACCGCGGTCCCGGAGGGGGCCGTGGCCGGTGAGAGTGTGCGGTGGTCGCTGAGCGGGGTCGACGGGCCGGGCGATCTGAGGGTGTACGCGGAGGCGGACCGCGACGGCGGCGAGGAGACGCTGCTGTTCGACAGTGCGGACGGGCTGCCCGACGCCTACGAGCTGCCGGTGGGCGAGACGGGCGCCACACGGTGGGCGTTCACCGCCGAGGGGACCTACCAGGTCATCTTCACCGCCGAGGCCACCACGCCCGACGGACGGTCCCTGTTCACCGGCACCGCCTACACGGTGCTCGTCGGGGACGAGGCGATCGCCCGGGCGACCGAAGCCGCCCAGGCTGGAGGTACGGGCACGGGCGGGACGCCGGTGGATGAGGCCGAGGCAACCGGCGACGAGGCCGTTCCCGCGAGCGGAGACGGTGAGGCGGAGTCCGTGGCAGGGCCGGCCCGCCCGCTCACCGCGGCCGCGGGGGCAGCCGCCACGGCCACCTCGCCCGCCACCTCGTCCGCCGCCGCGGCTTCGGACGTCGTCTCCAGCACGAAGGTTCTCGACGAAGGGCACATCGACTTCGCCGCCCGGGTCGTGGACGGCAAACTGCAGATCCATGTCAAGGACGGCACGGTCTCCGGTAAGACCACCTGGCGCGAGCCCTCATCCGTGGTCCTGCACGTCAAGCCCGCCGCCAAGAACGCCCTGCCGGACGGCGACGAGTTCGCCTTCCTCGGCAAGGGCGGCGACCCCGTGTGGCTCCTCGACCAGGTGCAGCAGGAGGGGCTGCTGTGGCCCGGCTGGTCCACCGACAACATCACGGCGGGTGCCACCAAGGCAGGGGTGAAGTTCTCGCTCTCCCGCGTCGAGGGCCCCGGCGCGTACGCGCTGTACACCTACGACGCCATGTCGGGCGCGAACGTGCTGTTCAACAGCAAGGACGGCGTCCCCGACTCCTTCGACGTGGCAGCGAACACGCATGCGCACGGCGGCTGGGCCTTCACCAAGGAGGGCACCTACCGGCTGACGTTCACGATGAGCGGCAAGCTCGCCGACGGCACGGCGACCAGTGACACGGAGACCGTGACGTTCGTGGTCGGCGACCAGGATCCCGGCGCGGTCGAGCCCGGTGACGGGTCGGGCGGCGGCTCGTCCGGTGCGGACGGCGGAACGCCGGACTCCGGCACGGGCGCGGAAGCGGGGGCGGGAACGGGAACGGGATCCGGTGATGACCAGCCGAAGTCCGACGGCGAGGGCTCCATGGCCTCCACCGGTGCCGGAAACCCGGCTCTGCTGGGCGGGACCGCGGCAGCCCTCGCGGCGCTCGGGACCGGCGCCGTCGTGATCACCCGCCGCAGAAGCCGCACTGCCGGGAGGAACGTCGCGTGAAGGAGTCCCCCACGCCCGGAGCAGCCCTGCTCCGAGTCGACGAGGTGACGGTCGCGCTCGGTGGCCGACCGGCCGTCCAGAAGGTGCAGCTGTCCTTGCACCAGGGCGAGTTGCTGGGCCTGCTCGGCCCGAACGGGGCGGGCAAGACCACGCTGCTGCGTGCCGTACTCGGCCTGGTCCCGCTCACCGGCGGCCACGTCCTCATCGAGGAGGTGCCGCCGGCCCGGGCCCGGCACCTGATCGGATACGTGCCGCAGCGCCACGAGTTCGCCTGGGACTTCCCCATCGACGTCGCCGGAGCCGTGCTGTCCGGCCGCACCCGCTCCATGGGCTGGCTGCGCCGGCCCCGGCCCGCCGACCGGGCCGCCGTCGCGGAGGCACTGCAACTGGTCGGCCTCGCCGACCTGCGCCGCCGCCCGATCGGCGAACTCTCCGGCGGTCAGCGCCAGCGGGTCCTGGTGGCCCGAGCGCTGGCGAGCAAACCCCGGCTCCTGCTCCTGGACGAGCCGTTCACCGGCGTCGACGTCCCCACCCAGGAACTCCTCAACGAGCTCTTCGCGCACCTGGCCGCCGACGGCCGAGCCCTGCTGATGACCACCCACGACCTCGCGGCCGCCGCCCGCACCTGTTCACGCGTCGCCCTGCTCAACCGCACGATCGTCGCCGAGGGCGGGCCCGAACTGCTGGCCGATCCCGAGCAGATGCTGCGGGCCTTCGGCCTCCACACCGCGATCGGAGCCGCCGCGTGACCTTCGCGGAGTTCCTCACGGATCCCTGGCAACTCCCCTTCATGCAACGCGCGTTCGCCGTCGCCATCATCACCGGACTGGTCTGCGGGGTGGTGGGCGTGTATGTCGTACTGCGGGGCATGGCCTTCATCGGCGAGGCCGTCTCCCACTCCGCGTTCCCGGGAGTCGCACTCGCCTACGCCTTCCACGGCAACCTGCTCCTCGGCGGCGCGCTCGCCGGGCTCACCACGTCGCTGTTGATCGCGCTGGTGTCGCAGAACCGCCGGCTGAAGGAGGACACCGTCATCGGCGTCTTCTTCTCCTGCGCCTTCGGACTCGGCATCGTCCTGGTGTCCACGCAGGACAGCTGGTCCACGGACCTGTCGTCGTTCCTGTTCGGGCAGGTCCTCGCGGTCGGCCCGGAGGACGTGTGGACGGCGGCGGGCGTCGGCGCGGTCCTGGTGGCGGTCGTTCTGCTGCTGAGCAAGGAACTCGTCGCGGTCAGCCTCGACCGCGAGACCGCACGGGCGGCGGGAGTGCCGGTGATGCGCCTCGACCTGATCCTCTACACCGTCGTGACCGCCACGATCGTGATGTCCCTGGAGGCGGTCGGCAACATCCTCGTCCTGTCACTGCTCATCACGCCCGCCGCCACGGCCCGGATGCTCACCGAACGACTGTGGGCGATGACCCTCCTGGCGTCGGCCTTCGGCGGCACGGGCGCGCTCATCGGCCTGTACGTGTCATACGCCTACGACCTCGCCGCGGGCGGCTCCATCGTCTGCGTCCTGACCGCCCTGTTCGCCGCAACTTGGTGCCTGGCCCCCAGCCACGGGCTGCTGGCCCGCGCACTGCGACGGGGCCGGCAGGGGCGGCGGACGGCCGAGGAGCAGATGGCCCCGGCATGACAGCCTCCTCCCCGTTCCGCACGGCCTGCCGAGCGGAACGGGGAGCGCCTCACCAGCGGTCCCTGACACCCCGCGCTCTGGCGAGTGCGGAGGGGCGCCCCAGGCGCGTGCCGGTTCGGCCAGGTCAGTGGTCGGCGTGGACGATCGCATGGCCCTTGCCTCGGCCGATCGTCCAATCGCTGACCGCGGTGGTGATCAGGGACACGCCCGGGACACGGTTCCTGGTCAGCCTGCCTGCAGACAGTGCGGTGGCCGCGAGCCACAACGCAGACCCTGCCCGCTGACAGGAGGCGTTCTAGGCAGCCCTGAGGCGGGCGCTGTCACGTGGTGCGCCAGGACTCCAGGCGTTGTGCGACGGTGCGCAGGTCGGCCTCTTGGCCGCGGATGGCCTGGGCGAGTTCGTACAGGTCCTCGTCCTTGGCTTGGAGGGGCCGGCCGGAGACGTGCATGTACTGGCTGGCGCAGGCCCAGCCGATGACCAGGTTGTAGTCGGCGAACGGGCGCAGCAGCAGCGCGGTGTGCAGGAACGTGGCCGCCCGGGAAGCGGTCTCCTCGTAGTACAGGACGCCGCGTTCCCGTTCGAACTGGTGCCGGTCGGCCATGAACCCCAGGGCGCCCCAGTCCGCGATGGGCACGTTGAGCGGGGAGATCGCCGACTGGATCTGCAGGACCCAGCCGACGTCGACACGGATGATCTCGCTCAACGCTGTCCCTCGGGGAAGCGGGCCTGCACGCCGGGCAGGACACGGGCGGCTTCGGCGACCGCCCCCTCCACGAACGCCAGCCGGTCGGCTTCCTCCACCGTCACATCGTGCACGTGCTGCTTCAGGCTCCGGCCCGCCAGGGTTGCCCGAGCACGCAGCCGCGCCATCTCTTCCTCGCTGAATTCCACATTGAGTGCAGGCATAGGACTACGGTACCGCTGTTGGTACCTGTAGCGGTACCTCCTGAGACGGCTCTGTCCATGAGCAGCGACAGCACCCCGACAGCGGTCCGGGAGGTGTCTGGCCGTCGGCGCCGACGCGAATGTTCACGGTTCGGGCAGCACCGGGCCTTCCTCGGGGGCCGAGTCTGGCGGAGTCTCAGCGCCAGTCGTCGATCACGTAGGCGTCGGGGTGGCTGTAGCCGGGTTCGTTGGGCCTGTGCATGGTGACTCCCTGCAACCAGGTGCGGAAACCGCGGTCGACCATGCGCCGGTAGGCATCCGAGCGGCCCAGGTTCATCCCGGCGTCCAGTTGACCCAGTCCGCGCTCGGCGGCCAGCTGCTCGCACGCGCCAAGCAGTCGTTCGAACCGGTTGGCGGCCTCCGGGCCAGGGCGTACGGCTCCGAACTTGACGAAGCACACGTCCTCGCCGGCCTCCGACCCGGCTCCGCAGTGGCAGACGGCCAGGCCATCGAGCTCGGAGCCGGCGCCCTGGAGCAGGATGGTGTCACCGAGCCCCTGCGCGTGCGTGGCCACGATCTCGCGTTCCAGGCTCAGGCCCTCGTACACGGCCCCGGTCAGTGCGCGACAGAGGCTCAGCGCGTCGGGCTGCTCGGCGGCGGGCAGCTGGCCGTACAGCACTCGGCCGGGGACCGCGGCACTGCCTGACACCTGCTTCTTCATGATGGCTGTGAGGAATCGAGGCCAGAAACCGTACCGGCGGTAGAGCTCAAGATGCTTCGGACTGTGCGAGAAGGTGAACAGGCCCAGGTGGCGATTCCCCCAGGCGTCGAAGCAGTCCATGACCGGCCCCATGAGGCGCCTGCCGACGCCCTGGTCCCACAGGTCCGGACGCACGGTCAGCGGTCCGAAGAACCCGACGCTGCCCCAGTTGGCGGCGAAGTTCGATCCGACCACTTCGCCCTCGACCGTCGCCGCGAAGGCCGCCTGTGGATCGGCCGCCCAGCGGGTGCGGACGTAGTCGGCGGTCCCGAAGAACGTCCTCGGCTCGGGAGCCCCGAGGAACGTCCCAAAGGCGATCCTGAAGATCTCGTCGGCCCGATCAAGGTCCGCCTCACTCAGCGGGCGAACCGACAACGGGGCCGTGCCACTCTTGCGCTCCCCTGCCGGTGAGGTCATCGCTCTCTCCTTTCCGACCCCCTGTTTCATCGCACCACGGGCGTGCGCCGCAGGCGAGGCGAAAGGCCCACCGACACCCGGAGACCGAGGAGCCGGCCGGTCTGCCTTGCCTGTCCGCCGGAAACCGCAGCAGTCCTGTCCTGACTGTTCAGCCGGGGCGCCGGGTGTCGGCGAGGGCGAGCGTGGTGTAGGCGAAGAGCCCCAGCCCGAGCCATTCCCGGAGGTAGGCGGCACCGGACAGTCCAGGGCGTCACCACCGTCGGCCCCTCTCAGGCCACCGAGGCCCGCACTGCCCCCGGGCAGCGGTGACGCTTGTACCAGGTCGTTTCGGAGCCAGGGACGTTCCCGAGATGACGACCGGGGGGTCGAAGACCGGAATCACGGCCAGGTAGTGGAGAGATCTCGTGAAATGTCGGCCGCGATGGCACCTCCGTGGCCATTTTCCCCTCTCTTGAGCTAGACAGTCTCCGACCCCACTCGACCAGTGGATGCTCGGGGACCCAACAGCCCAGGGGGAGAAATACCTTGACCATGCATCACCACATACCAAGACGTGTCCCGCGTCTCAGACTCGTCGGGGCCGCGCTGACCGCGCTCGTCCTCGCCGCGACCGGGACGGCGACGCAGGCGATGGCCGCGCAGGACACGACGCGGAAGCAGCAGTCGTCGAAGACACCGCCGCCGCCCGTCCCGACCCTCACCTGGTCGGACTGCCAGGGCGGCTTCGAGTGCGCCGACGCCGATGTGCCGCTGGACTACCGGGAGCCGCAGGGCCGCACGATCACGCTCGCGGTGGTCCGCAAGAAGGCCGCCGACCAGACCAAGCGCAAGGGCACGCTCTTCCTGCAGCCCGGCGGACCCGGCAACTCCGGGGTGGACTTCGTCCGCAACAACTACGCGGACCTCCCGGCCGCCCTGCGCGACTCCTTCGACGTCTTCGGCTACGACGTACGCGGTGTCGGGCGCAGCTCGGCGCTGACCTGCTTCGACGACGCCCGCTACACCAAGGCCGTCACCGACGCCAAGGGCGTCCCGGGCCCGGACGCCTTCGGCCCGGCGCTGCGCGAGGCTGCCGAGTTCGACCAGGCCTGCGTGGACAACGCCGGCGGGCTGCTGCCGTACGTCGGCACGGAGTACGTGGCCCGCGACATCGACCTGCTGCGCCAAGCCCTCGGCGAGGAACAACTGACGTACTACGGCCGGTCGTTCGGCGCGTACATCGGAACCGTCTACGCCGCCATGTTCCCCAAGCGGGTGCGGGCCGTGACGCTCGACGGGGCGTACGACCCCGAGCGCTACGCCAACCACCCCTACGCCTACGACCGGACCCAGTACCTCGCGCTGGACGGCGCGATGAGCCGCTTCCTCGACTGGTGCGCCGCCGACCAGGCAACCTGCGGCTTCGGCGACGGGGACCCACGCGGGGCGTTCGAGAAGCTGAAGGGCGACCTCGACGCGAACCCCGTCACCACCGCGAGCGGCGGGAAGGCCAACGGCTACACCCTGGTCTACCGGCTGATGTTCAACATCAACGAGGGCAAGGTCATCTGGCCCTCGCTCGGCGCGGCGCTGAAGAAGGCGCAGCTGCGGGACAACACCTCCTTCCTGCTGCGGCCGCCGTCCCCGGCCAGCTTCGACTTCCTCGGTCCGAACGTGGTCGTCGAGTGCGTCGACAAGGACTACCCGAAGAGCGTGCGCAAGCTGCAGCGGAACGTCACGGCCAACGCCAAGGCGGCGCCGCTGCTGGGCCCGGCCATGGCGTTCGGCCCGCCGACGTACGACCACCAGCACGCCACCGCGTGCGTCCAGTGGCCCGCCGAGAAGGTCAGCCGCTATGACGGCTCCTTCCGGGCCAGCGGCTCGGCGCCGATTCTGGTCCTCGGCACCACCGGTGACCCGGACACCCCCTACCGGGACGCGGTCGCTCTGTCCCGGCAGCTCGACAACGCCTCGCTGCTGACGTTCGACGCCGAGGGCCACACGGCGTTCGGCCGCAGCGCCTGCGCCACGGACGCGGTCGTCGACTACCTCGTCGACCTGTTGGTCCCGCCCTCCGGCACGACCTGCGCGGACGAGACCCAGCCGCCGTCCTCCACCCCGAAGACGGCTCCGCCCGGCACGACCCTGGGCGAACTCCGCAACGGCGTGCACGAGCGCGTGGAGCGCATCGGCTCCGTGGACTGACCGGTCATGAGCTGACCGGCTCCGTGCGCTGATCACCCTGCCCCGGACCCCGGAGTGCCCGCCCCGCCACGGCCGGCACCCCGGGGTCGCGTGTGTCCACCACCGGTCCCTCTCGTGGTCCAGGTCCCCGAAGTCCTTCTCGTGGTCCAGGGGTCCCGAAGGAGAGCGCGTCCAGGTCCCAGTCGACACCCTCCGGGATCAGGAACATCAGCTCCAGCGGGTCGGCTGGCGGGTCCGCGCGCTCCTGCTCACCACACCGTGTTCTTCTTGGCGGGACCGGCCCGCTGCTACCTCCTGGGACGTTCCCCGCCCCCGGCGTACAACCTTCTGCCATACCAGGCCGTCTCCTCCGATAACAGCGCTACAGCAGCGTTGCATCATCAAGGGGGACGACATGCGACGAATCGGATCCGCGTTGGCGGCACTCGTGCTCGCCGGGACCGCGCTCGGGACGGCGGGGGCCACCGCGAGCGCCGCGCCGTTCGATGCGATGCGGGCGGCCGCGGCCTGTCCGACGGGCTGGGGCAGTGGCACCAAGGGCAGCCCCGACAGCGGTGCCGTGCCGCTGGCGGACATCAGGACCGGTCGGCACGACTGCTTCGACCGCATCGTGTTCGACGTTCCCGGCGGGGGCGGCCACATCGGCTACTTCGTCCGGTACGTCGACCGGCTCCACCAGGCCGGCTCGGGCGACCCCATCCCGGTGAGCGGCGGGGCAGTCCTCGAAGTCCGGGTCGCCGCGCCGAGCTACGACCCGGAGACCGGCGGGGTCGCGTACCCCGGCGACGTGGGCGGACCCCTGCCCGGCGTGAACCTCTCCGGCTACCGCACCTTCCGTGACACCCGGTTCGCCGGCAGTTTCGAGGGCGAGACCCAGATCGGCGTCGGCGTCCGCGCCCGGCTCCCGTTCCGGGTGATCCAGCTGCCCGACCGGCTGGTGGTCGACGTGGCCCACAGCTGGAACTGATTGCTGGATCGCTGGATGCCGCTTTCGCTGGGTATGTGTCCTGGCGGCGGGGTGGCGGGATGGCGCGGGTGCTCGGGGGGCGGGTGCTGGAAGCACGGCCGGGCTGTGACAAGGGCCGAGCCCAAGCGGTGTCCACCGTCTGGCGGCTGCCAGGAAGGCGCCGAAGGTTCTGGTGAAACGGTGCCGGATGGTGCGGCTGAGCCGGGACGGCTGGCTGGTCCCGCGCAGATCGCCGATGAGCTGAGGTGCGGTCAGAAGACCCCTGCGCTGCTGGTCGCGTATCCCGCTGCCGGCTGGCCGAACATCTGGGCGATGTGCCAGACGGCGTGGTCGGTGCCGTGGAAGAACACGTCCAGGCGCCCGTGGCCATCGGCCTCGACGACGGGCTCGCCGCCGATGTTCTGCGCGATCTGCTCGTAGGCGCTCCAGTCGGTGCCGTTGACGATGGTCTGCTCGTTGACCCACAGGTGACCGCTGCCCCAGTGGAAGACGGCCAGCCGGGCGTCGGCGGCCCGGGCGACGGCCGGATTTCCGGTCAGAGTGCCGCCGAGGCTGCTCAGTGTGGCCCACCCGTTGTAGTCGTCTGTCTGCGGGAGGTGCCACAGGGCGTTGTCGGTGCCCCGGAAGAACACTTCCAGGCGCCCGTCGGCGTGGGTGCCGATGACAGGGTCGCCGCCGATGTTCCGCACGATGCTCCGGGGACTTTCCCAGCCGTTGTGGTTGGCGTCCCGCTGGCGGACGACCCACAGGTGACCGTCGGTGCCGCGGAAGAACGCCTGCAGTCGGCCGCGGGCGTCGGTCGCCACCGCCGGGTCGCCCGACAGGGTGCCGCCCAGGGCGGCAGGGCCGGTCCAGTTGCCGTAGCCGGCTTTGGTGGTCTCCCACACATGCCACAGGGCGTCGTCGGTGCCCCGGAAGAAAGCCTCCGGGCGGCCGTCGGCGTTCAACCCGGGGACCGGGTCACCCCCGATGTTGTCGGCCAGCACCTTCCCTGGACCGTAGGTGCCGTTGATGACCGTCTGCCAGGGATGTTCGAGGTTGCCCTGCCCGCTCCGGAAGAACACCCCGATGCGCCGCGCGGCCGTCCGCAGGGCGGAGGGATCACCGGACAACGTGCCGGCGCCGATGTTCTCCCACTCGGACCAGCCGCCCCAGGTCTGCTGATGGCAGGTCGACAGGGCGTTGTCCGCCCGGCCCCTGAGGAACACCTCCAGGCGGCCGTCCGAAGAGGGCGCCACCGCCGGATCACCCGTCAGCTGTCCGCCGAGCGAGGCCGCCGGGCCCCAGGACATACCCGGCGTCGAAGGAACCGTCATGTTCTTCCCCTCCTGCTTTCACCCCCCAGAATTCCAACCAGGGGAATCACTTCTTGCACCTGATCAACTGCTCGTAGCGGCCACGGGCAGATCCGCCGCCTGCGGTTCCATGGCGCAGCGACAGAAGTCGCCGGGAGCCGGCCTGTCGTTCAACGCGCCTCTGTACAGCACCCCCTGACCACCCCATGTGAACCAGCGAGCCGGGGCGGTGAGGCGCTGGCAGCGATTACGAGGTCCGCGACGAGCGAGGCGATCGACGGGCGCGGTCACCGGCTCCCCGGCCGCTCGCCGACCGCTCTCCGACTGCTCTCCGACGCGCTGCTGCTCGGCAGGTACGACACCGAAGGCCGCCTTCACATCTGCCGCACCACGGCCGCACCACGGCCGCACCACGGCCCTCTGCCGAGCGGCACAGGCTACGGTCGCCGGCCTGCCCGCCACCGGGCGGCGCGGTCGTCCGTGGACAGGCTGGTCGTTCAGCGCCGGGGCAGCAGGGCCGTGATGCGGCGGTGGAGGCCCTTCGAGGGTTATCGCGTGCGGAAGCGGCGGAAGAGGTTTCGGGCCACGTACACGCCCGGGCCGCCGAAGCCGACGATGTCGACGCGTCCGTCACCGGTGATGTCGGCGAGGAAGCGGGGGTGGAGGTCGACCCGCCAGGCGCCCGCGTCCTCGTCGTACCCGAAGCCGCGGCACACCAGCTGGGCCTGGTCGAACCGGCCGTCGCCGCGGTTGTGCGACACCCAGACCCCCTCGTCGCCGAAGCCGACGATGTCCGGATTGCCGTCGCCGGTGACGTCGGCGAGGAACCGGAGGTGCTTCTTGCCCGTCCACCCCTGGGCGAGCCCGAAGTCGTTCAGGATGAGCGTGGAGGGCTCGAACCTGCCGTCGCCGCGCCCGCGTGCGACGACGACGCCCTGCGGGCCGAACCCGACGATGCTCACCGCTGCGCCGCTGGTGGTGCTGATGAGGAACCGGGGGTGCTCCTCGACCGAGCTCCACCCCTGGTCGACCCCGAAGTCGTCGAGGACGTACAGGGGGTCTGCGAACGTCCTGTCCTCGTCCTGGAGTGACACCCAGACGCCGTCGTCGTGGCAGCCGACGATGTCGGCGCGTCCGTCACCGGTGGTGTCGGCGAGGAAGCGGGGATGCTTGTCGGCAAGCCAGCCACCCGCCTTCTCGTCGTGGCCGAACGCCCGCAGAGCCGGTTCGTCGGCGAGTGGTGTGAACTTTCCTTCCTCGTCCTGGAGTGATACCCAGACGCCGTCGTCGTGGCAGCCGACGATGTCGGCGCGTCCGTCACCGGTGGTGTCGGCGAGGAAGCGGGGATGCCTGTCGGTGAACCACCCGCCGGCCTGCTGGCTGTGTCCGAACGCCTTGAGAACCGGCTCGGCGCTCGCGGGCCCGAACGCCCCGCCCTTGTCCTGGAGCGACACCCGGACACCGTCGGCGCAGAGCATGACGGCGTCGGGCCTGCCGTTGCCTGTCGTGTCCGCGAGGGTCCACAGGTCCTTGGGGCTCGGGGATGGTGCGGGCTGGTGCAGGACGCGCTCGTCGTCGTCGAACGTGCCGTCGCCTTGGGTGGAGGCCGTCACAGCCCCCTTCGCGGGTTTGAGCCCCACGACGTCCGCTCGGCCTGCTCCCGTGGTGTCGGCGAGGAACCGGTCACCGAGCCCGGCCCACCAGCCCGGTTGCCCGCTGGGAGAGCGGCCTGCTCCGACGCTCTTCCACCCGCCGGCGTCCTGGTCACTCCCGAACCGCTTGAGGACCAGCAGCATGTCGCTGAGGGAGGGCGTCGCGTCGGGTGCCGGCCGCAGCGCGGCCGAGCCGGCGAGCCGCCAGGACCGGCGGCCGTTCCAGTGACTCAGGGGCGCCCAGCGCAGCACGGGGTCGCTGGTGCGCTCGGGCTCGGCCGGGACGAACCGCCACCGCTGGCTCTCCGCGCTGTCGTCGTACTCGCGCAGGACGACCCGGATGTCGTCCGCTCCGGGGTCGGCGAGGTCGAGAACGGCGCCGTCGGATGCGCCCTCGATGAAGTAGAGGCCCGCTTCGCCCTCCACGGAGATGACGTGCCACTGCTGGCCCTTCTTGCCGGCGGCGGCGTCCCACTGGCGGACGCTGCGGTCCGCCGCGGCGGGGTTGTCGAGCACCTTGCCGCCGACCACGTTGCGGATCACATAGGCCTGCGCGTCCTGTGCGGGCTGTACGGGGGTGAGCTGCCACTGCTCCGGGCTCGGGCCGCCATCGGGGAAGTCGCGGACGACGAGCGCCCCGTCCGCGCCCGGCGCGGCCTTGGCGCCGAGCGTCTTCCCCGTGGCGGCGTTGACGATCTGAAGCTTCAGTTCTTGCGTGGGCACGGGCATCGTGATGCCTCTTCCAGGCGATGCGGGCGTTGACCCGGGACGGGTTGGGTACGGCGGTGGCCGCCGGTCACGTGAAGACGTGGTGGTAGGGGACGTTCCACTCGCTGGGCAGCCGCGGGTAGAACGTGTTGATGACCGTCCCGGTGAAGTCCCCGCCCCAGTTGTAGGTGAGACGCACCTCGCTGTCGGCCGCCACCGCGTGGTCCTTGAACCCGAGGATGGCGTCGGGGTGGGTGATCGGCACGAAGGTGATCCCGCCCCACGGCGTCACCGTGACGACCCAGAGCTGGGTGTCCTCGGGCGCGCCGTTCTTTCCGCGCCACAGGGCGTCCACCTTGTCGGGGAGGCCGACCTGGACGGTGTCCGCCGTGCTCTTGGGGGCCTCCTGGTGGACGGTGATGCGCCGGCGCTGCGGTTTGGGCACGCCGTCGTCGCCGCGCCCGGCGGCGGCTGTGCCTGCACCGGAGGGTTTGAGCGGCACCTGGCCCGCGGCGCTCTCGATGAAGTACAGCGGCCGCTGCCCGAAGAAGCCGGCGGGGGTGACGTACCAGAGGTGGCCCTGTGCGTCCTTGGTGGCCGGGTCGAGCGCGGTGGCCAGCTTGACCCCCTTGGTGTGACTGTCCTCCTTCAGCTCGGCGGGCCGCAGGTAGCCGCCGTTGAAGGCGTGGACGAGCATGACCGGCCGGTTTTCGAGCAGCGCTGCCACGATGGCGTTGTCGTAGCTGTTCACCGCTACCGGGCCGCCGACCACCAGATTCGCCATCGCCGTGCGTTCTTGGGTGTACATCGCGGAAACCTCACCTGTTCTTGATGTGGAGAACAATGCGCCGGCCGCTCAGTGCAGTGGTTTGTCACGCGGCATTACCGCAGGCCCTGATCGCCCCGGGTCGAATGAACTCCGAAATTGAATGGACGACCGCATGGAATACCCTCACCCGCGGTGACAGTCGCGGCCACAACATGCGCAGGCAGGACTCTTGGGAAGCCATCGACCGAACGATCGGCAGCGCTTCAACTTACTTCCCAATCACGGGAGTTGGGACCGGCTGGAGAACCTTTTTCACTCGAATGGGCGTGATGCGAAAAGACACCTTCCCAGGCAATGGGGCCCCTGCTAGCTTCGATTTTGGAATGCGCGCAGATCACTGTCTCCATTTCACCAAGTGCGGTTCTGCCGGATCAGTCAAGGATGGGGAATGCCTTCCAACGCGTACAACCTGGAACGGGTCAAGCGCCAGCCGCTGACGAAGAAGAACCTGCGGGAACTCGACATCGATCAGACCTGGCGGTCGGTCCTGAATCATCCGAACTTGGTCTACACCGACAACAACGGCGTGCAGCACAAGCCCGTCGGGTTCTCCATCAACAAGGTGAGCTTCGGCGCCTTCCCCGGATCCGCGTTCGATCTGGGCTGGCTCGCCTACATGACCCTCGGGGAGCCGCTGATCGAGGAGCGGGGCAACATCAGCCAGCCCCCGCCCGACACGTTCTCCTCACGCGCCTACGTCAACCGCAGTCAGACGTCTTCGATGACATTCACCGACTCGGTCGATTTCACCGTGTCGAACGGGGTCACGTGGTCGCTCCACGGGGATGCCAAGCTCACCTTCGGCGGCAGTGTCGGCGCGCAGTTGCAGCTGCAGCTGCAGAACCAGCTCAAGCTGGATCTCCAGGCGCAGCTCCAGACGCAGCTCCGGAACGACATGGCGAACAAGAACGCGAACACCGTGACCAACAAGAACAGCAAGGACAGCGTCGGGGTGGACAACGCCAACGCGACCGAAACGGCCGCGACGAACTCCGTGGGAAACTCCGCGGCGAACTCGATGACGAACTCGGTGGCGTTCACGACCCAGGGCAGCGCCACCGGCAGCGCGTCGCTCAACGCGCAGTTGGCGCTGGGCATCGCGGCCTCCGTCGGCGGCTCCCTGACCACCAGCTGGACCTCGAAATCGCAGATCTCCGGCCAGGTCCCGCCGAGCTCCCGCGTGGAGACCATCGCCACGCAGCGGCGTACCCACAAGCACTACACGTACGAGATCCCGGTGACCTTCAGCGGGTTCATCGCGGTGAAGTACGCGGTGCCGGTGGCGGTGCTGTCTCCCCCGCAGTCCGGGAACCTCCCCGGCCTCGACCAGGTGGTCGCCCGCGACATCGGCGACATCGACCTGGCGGGCGGCGCCGGCTTCCGCATGAAGGGACTGGCCGAGGTCGTCTCCGCCCTGGAGGTCCACCACACAGTGTTCGACGACGAGAGCCTGACCTACAGCCAACGAGCGCTGTACAAGGGGCCTTGACCGGGCGGCGGCGCCGCCACGACGACGACCAGGGGTGATGACCATGGTGTTCGACAACATCTTCACATTCGCGAACCACAGCGCAGGGCTCTTCTCCGTGAACACCGACGACGTCAAGTCGCAGCCGGGTGCGGACGTCGACTTCGAGGACGCCGAGGACGGCACATACGACGACAAGAGCACGAGCCTGTTCAGCAACACGATCCACGGGGCTTCCTCCCGGGCGACAGTCGTACAGGAGCAGTCACCCGAAGCACGGGCCGTCCTTGGCTTCCTCGGCTCCTTCATCCAGACCACCCAGGCATCAGCCGGTGCACAGGCCCAGCACGCCCATGCCGGTTCGGTGTCCGAGGCAGCATCCGCCGGCATGAAGGCGTCGAGTCCGACAGTGACGGAGCACAGCGGCCTCAAGAAGAACGAGGACCTGGAGAACAGGCCGAAGAAGGACGAGTACACCAAGCCCCCCAAGACCCCGGAAGCGCCCAAGAGCCCAGAAGCCCCCAAGGCGCCCAAGGCGACCGCCGAGAACCCGCCCAAATCCCAGTAGCGCCCCGGGCACGAAGGGGGCAGGGGCGAGACCGCCCCTGCCCCCTTCGTGTGTCACACGGGAAGCAGCTGCCACTGCCGGTCCCGGTGATCACCCTCCGCCCTGTCCTGCTTGATCACCGCGCGGGCGTTGGTGTCGACCCGCAGAAGCAATCCGCTGTTGCGGTTCGCGATCTCGTACACCCGCGGGGTGTCGTTCGCCGAGCCCACCGGGATCAGCCTCCACTGCTGGTGGCGCGCGTCCGCCCCCTCGTAGGCGCGCTGCGCCACCACCGCCCCGGCCGCCTCCTGCGCTCCGACGACCTCCAGGACCTTGCCGCTGCGCACGTTCTCGAACCGGTACAGGACGTCGCCGTCGTGCTGGCCCGCCGCGACCAGCCGCCATCGCTGGTGGTCCCGGGAAGCGGCGAGCAACTGGTGGATCTCGGCCCCGTCCTTGGTGGACTCGCGCAGGACCGCCATCCGCAAGGTGCTCCGGACGTTGCCCCAGCAGACCACCGTGCCCGACTCGGGCAGCCCGGCCATCCTCGCCGACGCGATCTTCCGCACCCGGTGGTTGACATGGTCGGCGATGTAGAGGGCGTCGACGCAGTCCACGGCGAGCCCGAACGGGTTGCGGAGCTGGGCGGAAGCCGCTGGGCCGCCGTCACCGCCGAAGCCCGCGGCGCCCGTACCGGCCACCGTGCTGATCTTCCCGTCGGCCGCGATCTTCCGGACCCGGTGGTTGGAGTGGTCGGCGATGTAGAGAGTGCCGGAGCTGTCGGCCACCACCCCCACGGGGATGTTCAGCTGGGCCGAGATCGCCGGGCCGCCGTCACCGCCGAAGCCCGCGGCGCCCGTACCGGCCACCGTGCTGATCTTGCCGTCGGCCGTGACCTTCCGGATCCGGTGGTTGCTGGCATCGGCGATGTAGAGGTCGCCCGCGGCGTCCACCTCCACTTCGTGCGGGCCGTTCAGCTGGGCCGAGGCGGCAGGCCCGTTGTCCCCGCTGAATCCGGCGGCCCCGGTCCCCGCGACCGTGCTGATCTTCCCGTCAGTCGCGATCTTCCGGACCCGGTGGTTGCTGTACTCGGCCACGTAGAGGACGCCGGCGCTGTCCACCGCCACCCCCAAGGGGAGGTTCAACCGGGCGGCGGTGGCGGGGCCGCCGTCACCACCGAAGCCCGCGGCGCCCGTGCCGACGACCGTGCTGATCTTTCCGTCGGTCGTGATCTTCCGGATCCGGTGGTTGCTGGCATCGGTGATGTAGACGGCGCCTGCGCTGTCCACCGCCACTGCGCGCGGGCAGTTCAACTGGGCCGAGAGGGCAGGCCCGTTGTCCCCGCTGAATCCGGCGACCCCGGTCCCCGCGACCGTGCTGATCTTCCCGTCGGTCGCGATCTTCCGGACCCGGTGGTTGCTGTAGTCGGAGAAGTAGACGGTGCCCGCGCTGTCCACCGCAACCCCGTACGGGCCGTTCAACTGCGCTGTAGCAGCAGGCTCGTTGTGCCCTTTGAACCCCGCGACCCCGGTCCCCGCGACCGTGCTGATCCAAGGGGCGGATCGCCCGTCACCTGTTGCTCCCGCGTGGTCAGTGCTCATCGTCATCCCTTCACCGTCCCGACCGCCGACTGCGGGAGGTTTCCGATTGATTCCCGGTCGCCGCCCCGAATGTCGGCGCCGGCCCCGGGCATCACGACCCAGGAACTGGCGTCGTTGCTGGTGCAGCGGTAGATCTCACCGCTCGCGTTCACACCCCACACGTTCGTCCGCGCCCCCGTCGCGATGGCCACCAGAACACCGGACACCTGCGTCCGCACAGCCATGCACTGCCCCTCTCGTCGTCTCGGCACTGCTCTGCGATAGTGACGCCGACAACGGACAACAAGGGACGAAAACCAGGACGCCAGATCACGCAACCGTCTGGAAAAGGCATGTTTGCCCACGGGCGGCCCCGGGACGTCTTCCTGGCCGGGTGAGGCCCTCACCAGGATGCGACCGAAAGGCCGGTCACCCTCAAGAGGTAACGGCACACAGGGCGTTGACGACGCTGCGGTCCTTGCCGCCGTATGATCGAGATGCAAGGGCCGTGGCGGGACGTCGACCAGGTCGAGCGGGCGTTCTTCCAGTGGGTCACGTGGTGCAACGAAGAACGCCTGCACTCCGCACTCGACTACGCACCGCCCGCCGAGTACGAACGCGACTTCTGGCGACAACAGGGAGCCACCCCGCAGTCCGCCTGAAACAAGACCGCCGGACTCCACGAAACCCGGAGCGGCTCAGTCAGGAGTCAGGAGTGTCCTGCTTCCGAGGGCGGGCACCACGCCGCTCCGTCATCGCTGCCTCGGAGACCGCAGAAACCCATCTGTCGCGGCCGTTGGGCGCCTTCCACCCGCTGGACGGAGATGAGCTTGTCGAGCGGTACCTGTCGGTCCACCACACCGCCGAAGTCGATGCGGCCGCTTTCCCCGTCGAGCGAGGCGGCGCCGTGGATTCCGCTCAGGGCATGCCAGACGGCGGTTGGGGTCAGCGGCACGCTGGGGGCGGTGTCCCTCAAGCGGGCGATGGCCTTCAGATAGAGGTTCACCGCGTCGAAGGCGAGGGCCGCGTGCCCGTCCAGCGAGGTGTCTCCGACGCGTCGGCACTCTTCGTGGAACAGGTCTTTCATCGTGCTGTACAGGTCGCTGGGACCGTCGCAGGAGGCCGAGCCGACGGTGAAGTCGAGAAACTCGTAGGGGACTCGCGGGAACGCCTTGCGCCGGTCCGGGTCCGCGCCGAGGCGGGCTACGTCGTCACCGCCGAGGAACCTGGGAGGAGCCGAGCCGCAGGTGTCGTTGGTAGCGCCCAGGATCGTCTCGAAGTCCTCGGTGCGGCCCGCGAAGAAGGTCAACCCCGCGTATCCGCATGCCTGTTCACCGATAGCGCGTGCCCCTGGTCCCGCAGGCGTGTGAGGGGATGCCGGCGAGGGGACGTAGCCCTGCTGCTCCACCTCGAAGCCGGCCGCCTTGAAACTTTTCGCGGCGTCCTGGCGTAAGTTCGCGCTGTATTCGTCGCTCGGGTCGAGGGAGTACACGACGCGCACCGTGCGCTGCTTCAGTTTTCGTTCGTCGGCGAGATGGTCTGCGTAGGCGGCGGCGACCGCGGCTTCGCGCCGGTTCTGCGGCGAGACCTGGTAGTAGAGCGAGGAGTGCTCGGGGAGAATGTCCGCCGACAGGGTCGTGGCGACCATGGGAAGTCCGACCCGGGTGAGTTCGTCGATCGTCGTGATCGTAGCCTTGCGGCTCTGGTCGAGGCCGGTGACGCCGACGATGCTCGGATCGGTCCGCATCATCTCCTCGATCTCGCGGGCGACGTCGGGCCCGAACCGCATGCCGGTGCCGGCGCTCGCCGGGAAGATCCGCAGGATGGGTTCCTTGTCGCCGGGCTTGTCGAGCTGCCGGCGCTGAGCACTGGCCGCGCCCTGCAACTGCTCGCGGGCGTACGACAGCGCACTGTTCGTCTCGCCGGTGGGGGCGCTGAGGAGGGCGGACAGATGGACGAGCGTGACGAGCGGCCGGGAGGAATCGGAAGCATGGAGGCGTTCCGCTTCCTTGTTCTGGGCTGCGATGGTGCCCAGGGTCTTGCGTACGCGCTCGTCGGTGGAACCGAAGGCAAAACCGTTCGGCGCGACGCCGATGCACTCGCCGGTCTCCTCGCGCCACAAGGTCTGCGCATCTGGGGTGCTGCGGCCAAGCCCGCAGTGCTGCCGCTGCCATTCCCGCTCGTCATCCCGGTGGTTGACCATGATGTGCCCGGCAACCGTGCTGAGCACGACGAGACCCACCGTGCCGGCCGTGACCGCCGCGGCTCGCCCTGTCCACGCGGGTGGACGCGGCACACTCAACCGGCGGGCTATGGCGGCGCTGTCGCGCTGTAGCTCGTAGCGTTCGTCACTGGTCGGGGCCGTCGCCGGAATCCGCACCGGCATGTACCAGAACCCAGCAGGCCGACCACCTGCGGCGGTCCTCAACCGCTCGCACCAGGCACTGTACGGGGCCGGGTCGTCCGTGAGGGCCCGGACCCTCACGGGTTCATCCGGCTCCTCCGAGCGGCTTGTCACGAGCAACAGCGGGTCGAAGGCACCGATGTCATTACGCACTTCCGCGAACAGCCGCACGAGCTCCAGGCCGCCGTTGCTCTCACTGACCCCTTGCAGGAACGCCACGCAGTAGGCCGTACGGCGGTGAGCTCGCCGACGCCACGGTCGGCGCCGATAAGCGACCCGCAAGTCCTCCAGGAATGCATCGATCATCAACTTGCTGATCTGCTGCGGGTCTTCTCGTCCCCACCGGGGCTGGGTCAGACGCACCGCGAACCCGATGAAGGTCCCCGGGTCCGCCGGCGCCATGTATGGCTGATGCATCAGCCACCGGTATTCACGCCCCAGACCACGCCAGACCCGGAACCAGATGACCGGCAGCAGGTGCAGTCCAAAGAGATACGCCCACCAGGGCACCTGGCCCTGCAGCGAAACCTCGGTACTCGGGCTGCGCATGAACCCGAAAAACCGTCTGCGCTCAAGCTCACGGTCACGCAGACGCCGCAGCACGATCTGGCCGTGCCGGCTGTCCGGCTCATGAGCCGTATCCGTCATCTCCAGCAGCCAGTTGACCAGCCCCAGACGCCGGAAACGAACACGCCTGTCGTGTCCGTATCGGTCTGACGAGTACTCGTTGGCCAGCTCAACGAGGATGCCACGGCACAGTTCAGCCCGCTGCCAGACGGGAGGCAGGTAGTTCTCCGCACCTTCGCCGCCGCGGTCATCGACAACCTTCTGCCACTTCTTGTCCATGTCGACTCGCTGATGCGGAACGGACCGTGGCTGAGCCTCGCTCAAAGCCTGATCGATCTGCTGCGCGAGCGCTTCGTGCTGGTCACCGAGCAAACTGAGGATCGGGATTCCATCCCGCTCCGGCACTTCGCTGGGCACCTCGCCCTTCGCCGGCCGGCACACCAGCTTTCTCAGCAGCTCGAACAGCAGAGTGGCATGCTCGAAGACGGGCTCCACTGGTCCCCCGTACCCCTGGTGATCCAACGACGCAGTACTGGAACGTCCGCACTTTAGTGTGCAGGCGCCTCGGCGACCAGGGCCGCGTCACTTGTCGAGCCACCAAGCCGGCGCTTCCGTGCTCTCCTTGACGCCCGTTCGGACTTCCCGTGTGCTGCTCGGCGTGTTCGCGCGCCAGCCCCGCTTCTGTGGACGCACGAGCGCGTGGTCGAGGAGAGGCCCGGCCCGGCCTTTCCTGGGCGAGGCGGTCCCGGAAGGCGGGAAGCACGCTGTGGCGGAAGCCGGGGTCGGGCGGATGTCCCCAGTCCGACCTGGTTGCGGTCGACCAGTCAGATACGAAGTGGTGCTGAAGCGCCGGCGACCGGAGCGGGGGTGGCGTCACATCGGCCGAGCACCGGCGCCGCCGCATCATGGCGCATGCCGCATCCGGGTTCGCGCTCACGTTCCGGCCGCTCCTACAGCGTGTCCGAATAGTGTGCGAGGACGCTCGGTGTAAGACAAGTCGCTCGGATACGGTCTTCGCTCCATGCCCGCATCCCGGCATCCCGGCATCCCGGCATGAGCATGGTGAAAAGCTGGCCTGTACGGCGATCAGTACCATGAACGAGCGATCAGGAACCGAGGAAGATCGGACGCAACGCCCTCTCAGTCGGCGGACGAATACTTCCGCTGGAGGCGATCTAAGTAATCGATCCGCTTCCGGACCTGTTCGGGCGTCTCCACTTGCCTTCTCTGCTCACGTTGTCGCGCGGTGAGAGGGGGGCCTGCTGAGGGCGTGTTCCCATCCCGGTCTGTCACTGTGAACTGACCGCCATGCCCTTCGCCTTCGTTCACATCGGTCTGAGCAGTCGAGAGGGCGGAAGCGCACACAAGTCCAACCCCCGCGAGCACGCCGATGAGCACAGTCCTTCGGTGCATGGCCACCTCAGTCCACCTGGCTACGTATGAGCCAGAAGCGTACGGCCTTTCGAGAGCCTGTCGCCCGCAAAAACAAGCCCTTCAGTTACGCCGAGTAGCGCGCAAGACAACACTTTAAGTTCCCAAACACTCACTCAAGGGCCCGGGTGCGGCGTAGAGATCGACGAGGGTCACGCCGTTGGCGACCACGCCGGGACGCACCTCTGCCCCCTAACAGTGAGGAGACGTTTCCGCCCATGTCCGGAGTCGGTCCTTCCGCCCGGTCCAGGGCCGCGGAGTGGCGCCCACACGAAGACATGCCCCAGATTCACGTCACCCTCCTGACAGGTGACCGTTGTCCGGGACCGTGGATACGCGGGTCCACCAGAGTCGGAGCCGGCAGGCGCCGGTGTGAGTGGCCACGGTGCCGGCGAGTGGCCGGTATTCAGCCGACCACGCGCGGAGCACGGCGCCGTGCAGCGACCTGGCCTCCGGCAGGGTGGCGTGGCGCGCATCCCCTGCCGGTGCGGTCACGGTGACAGTTCGATGCCGTCCACCTGGTCGTTGGCACTCACCAATCCCTCGTAGGTACCGCCGGGGCCTCCCCAGACCCACTCCCAGGCACCGACCCAGTTCTTGCCCACCACCCAGGCGCCGCCGGTCTGATGGTTGTAGTAGGAGCTGATCTGGTCGCGCCAGTTGGTGCCGTCGGGCATGTTGTAGTAAGTCAAGTCGTAGAAGCCGTAGTTGTAGAACTCCAGCCGGTAGCCCGTGGCGTCCCGGTGCTGCCACATGCAGGCCCAGCCGCTGCGGCAGTCACCGGTTCCGTCCGCGGCCCGCCTCGCGGGCACCACCGTCATGGTGACGCCGCGGTCGAAGCGCACCTGGTCGGTGCCGACCTGCACCGCGCCCGGGTTGTTGCGCAGCAGCGCGGTGACCTGGCTCTTCACCCAGGCGGATTCCTGGGCGGCGGCAGCGGACGGCGCCGTGAGCAGGCCGCCGGCAACGGCCGCCACGGCTGCCGCCGCGGCGAACAGTGTTCTGTGCAGTCTCATACGGTCCCCCTGTGGCGCGGTGCCCCATTGGGCGCACCGGATTGGTCCGGGCGATCATCCTCGTTGCCCGCACCGGCTCTCGCCATGCCTTTCGACGGTGCTCCAAACCCGCCGGTCGACACGTCGCCGGAAGAGCAGCCTCCGGTTGACAGCCCGCCGGACGAGCAGCCGTGGAGGAGATCGAGGCCCATCGGTGTGGGCGTATGCAGGACCGCTCCGCCGTTGCGCCGGGTGGCGATCAGCCCCGCCTCGCGCAGCACGGAGGTGTGATGGCTGGCGGTGGCCGGGCTGATCCCGGCGCGCACCGCCACTTCACTCGTCGTCAACCCGTCCGCAACGGCTCCGAGTGCGTCCAGCACTGCCGCGCGGGCCCGCCCCAGCAGCGCCGACAGAGTGTGCCGGCCGGCGGTCGCCGGTCCGTCCGGCGCGGCGAGCCAACGCGGGTCGTGCGCGACCGGGTACACCAGCACGGGAGTCAGCGTCTGGTCCTTGATCACGGTCGGTGCGGGCCAGCAGAAGAACGAGGGGATGATGCGTATGCCCCGCCCCGACAAGTGCAGATCGCCGTCGACATGGGCGCCCGTGACGTGCAGGACGGGCGACGCCCAGCGGAGTGACGGGTGGAGCCGGGAGAACAGGCCCTCGGACCCCGAACTCAGCACGGTACGTGCAGCCGCAGAGCGTTCGAGGTTGAACTGCTGGCGGATGTGCGGCCAGTACGGCGCGACGAGGTGTTCGTGGTGCCATCGCACGAGCCGGACCAGCTCGTGCAGGGGCCCGGAGGCGCCCTCGGCCAACTGCTTCGCCCAGCCGGGCAGGGCACCGGAGTGGGAGAGTTCCCTGACGTCGGCACGCAGGCGCCGCTTCGGCGTCGACAGCAGTGCCTGCAGGCCCGCCTCCAGACCGAGCACGCCTTCGGCGGGGGTGAGGAAGTCCGCCGAGTAACCGCGGGCCGGGGCCAGCACCCGCCAGGCGGGCAGCACCACCGCGGCCCGTGTCGCGGCCTATGGCGGCGCTGGCGCCGGTGATGCCCGGCTCTCACCGGTGCCGCTGGACATATCCAGCGCGGTGAACATGCTGGTGGTGCGTGCCGGGCGCAGTCGCGTCCGGCGGTTCGTAGACAGGAACGCGACTGCTGAGCCACCCGCGCTTCATCCCCCAGCTCGTCGCGGATCAATCTGGTCGCGCTGTGGTTCGTCGAGTTGACGACCCGCAGGCTCAGTAGTGCCATAGGCGGCATTTGGCGAGGCTCGAGGATTTCGTCGGCGGCCCCGTCCACACGAAGGGCGTCCCGCCACCGCAGCGTCGCCGCACTGGAGAAGGACGTCCGCGCCTGGACCAAGCAGTGAACCGCGGTCTCGAAGTCGCAAGTCGCGCCTGGCTCCTGCCGTAGGAGCGCTCTCGGGAACCTACCGGTTCCTCCTCCGTTTCGAGCAAGCGACGTTGGGCGATGAGGTAGCCGAGCTCGGCGCGGCTGCGGCTGCCCAGGACGTCGGCGACCTTTTTGATGTGTGCAGAGACCGTGCGGGAGCTCACGCCCAGCCGGTGGGCGATCGTTTCGCCAGGCTCGCGGCCGGCGCTCCCGATGGGTTCCTACGCGGAACTACGGAGGCAGGGGCGGCCTTCGCGGAGTCCGAGCGGCGACAGCGGGAGGCGTACGACGACGTCCTGCACATCGAGGTCCCGCACAACGGCAGCCCCAACTCCCACTGTCGAGTCTCTCCTCCGTGTCCTGTCCGCCAGGCCGACGTCAGTCGGTGACGAGGTCTTCCGGGGCGGACCGGGCGAGTTCGGCGAGCGTGCCGAGCGCCTGGGACAGGACGTCCGGCTGTGGAGAGGCGAGGCCCAGGCGAACGGCGTTGCGGACGTGGTTGCCACCGATGGTGAACGCGGCGGCGGGCACCACCCCGATGCCGTGCCGCGCGGCGGCGGCGACGAACGTGTCCGCGCGCCATGGGCGGGGCAGTTGCCACCAGCAGTGATAGGAGCGCGGGTGGCTCTGCACCGCGAAACCGGCGAGGTGCCGGGCCGCGATCTCCTGCCGTACCGCCGCTTCCCGCTGCTTGGCGGCCACCAGCTTCTTCACGGCGCCGTCCTGCTGCCAGCGGTGGGCGGCCTCCAGGGCGAAGCGCATGGGGGCCCAGCCGCCCGACCGCAGGGAGGCGGCGATCTCGCTCGACAGGGTGGGGGGTGCCACCGCGAAGCCGAGGGTCAGGCCGGGAGCGATGCGCTTGGACAGGCTGTCGATGAGGACGGTCCGCTCGGGAGCGTAGGCGGCGAGCGGCGGCAGTTCGTCGCGCAGGAACGCCCAGATGGCGTCCTCGACCGCGGGAAGCCCAAGTCTCAGCAGGGTTTCGGCCAGCCGCTCGACGCGCTGCTCGGGCATCGTGAGCGAGAGCGGATTGTGCAGTCTCGGCTGCACGTAGACGGCGTGCAGGGGGGCCGCGGCGTGGGCATCCGCCAGGGCCTCCGGGATGAGTCCGGCATCGTCCATGGCCAGCGGGACGAGGGTGATGCCGATCCTGGCGGCCACCGCCTTGATGACGGGGTACGTCAGCTCCTCGACACCAAGACGCCCGCCCGGTGGCACCAGGGCGGTGATGACAGCGGCGATGGCCTGCCGTCCATTGCCCGCGAACAGGATCCGCGCGGGGTCGGGGCGCCAGTCGCCGCAGGCGAGGATGTCGGCGGCTGCCTCCTGGACGGCCGGAAGGCCGGACGCGCCGACCGGCCGCAGGGCGTGCCCGAGGGCGTCGGGGCGCAGCAGCCCCGCGAGCCCTTCGGCGAGGAGCGCGCTCTGCTCGGGTACGGCCGGATAGTTGAGCTCCAGGTCGATCCGGCCGACCGCCGGTTCCGTGAGCGCGGGCAGGGAGACACGAGACGTCGCGGCCGTCGCGCGCACAAACGTGCCGCGTCCCACCTCACCCACCGTCAGGCCGCGGCGGGCCAGTTCCTGGTACACGCGCGTGGCCGTGGAGTTGGCGATGCCGTGCTGCCGCGCGAACTCACGCTGCGTGGGAAGGCGGTTGCCCGGCCGGAGGGAACCGGACCTGATCTCCTCGGCCACCGCGTCGGCAACGGTCTGATAGTCCTTCATGGGCGCGCACTCCCCTCGTTCCGTCCGCACGACGTCCATCCAACCACAGCATTGCACTCAGTGCAATACAGCAGTTGCATCGAGCTATCTCCCTACAATACGCTCCGGGCGTTGCCCCGAGGTCGTGAAGGGAGTCCCGGGCTCAGTGAATACGACGACACAAACCCGTTCACCGCTCGGCCGCACTCCCGCAGCCCTGCCCGACTGCCGTCAGTGCGGCTTCAGATCGCACCTGATCAGGTCGGATGCGATCGCCGACGCGCTGCGGGAGTACACGGCGCGCTGGCAGCGGCTGCTGCGGGACCCGGGGCTCAGCAGCCGACGCGCGGGAGTACCCACGTGGTCGCCCCTGGAATGCGGTTGCCACATCCGGGACATGTGCCTGCTGTTCCATATTCGACTCGATGCAATTCTGGGAAAATCGCCGATTGCACCGAGAGGAGTGGTCGGTACGGAGGTCGGCTCATCAGCGTATTGCCCCGATGCCGACCCTTACTACCGGGACGAGGAGCCGCAGCACGTGGCGGAGGAGCTGGGGCGGGCCGCCGAGGCCCTGGCCCACCGTCTGGCCATGCTCACCGCCGACGACTGGAGCCGCGACGATCCGCGCCTGGCCGACTCGCGGCTCACCGTCGACTTCTTCACCCGCCACCTCCTGCACGACATCGCCCACAACCTCGCCCACGACCTCGCCGAGGCCGGGCACGACGCCAGCGTCGACGAGGCGCGAAGAGAACGGCGGAGCAACGCATCTGAGATGAGGGGTTTTCATGGTTGAACTGAGCGGGATCCTCGGCGTGACGGTGGTAGCACTCGGCATGGTGCTCACCCCCGGGCCGAACATGATCTATCTCGTCTCCCGCAGCATCACCCAGGGCAGGCGCGCCGGGATGATCTCCCTCGGCGGTGTGGCACTGGGCTTCGTGCTGTATCTGGTCGCCACTAACGTGGGCATGTCTGTCGTCTTCATCGCCGTGCCCGAGCTGTACGTCGCGGTGAAACTGGCCGGCGCCGCCTACCTCGCCTATCTGGCCTGGAACGCCCTGAAGCCGGGCGGCATCTCCGTCTTCGACCCGCAGGACGTGCCGCACGACTCGCCGCGCAAGCTGTTCACCATGGGCCTGATGACGAACCTGCTCAACCCGAAGATCGCCATCATGTACCTCTCCCTCATCCCCCAGTTCATCGACCTCGACAAGGGCCACGTCCTCCTTCAGGGCCTCCTCCTCGGCTCGATCCAGATCGTGGTCAGCGTCGCGGTCAACCTGACCATCGTGCTCGCCGCCGGCGCGATCGCCGTCTTCCTCTCCCGCCGTCCCTCCTGGCTGAAGGCGCAGCGCTACATGATGGGCACGGTGCTCGGCGCCCTCGCCGTCTCCCTGGCCATCGACACGTCGGGCCCGGCCAACCCAAGCTAACGGAACGGCAGAACAGCAGCCGGAGAGCCGGTCGCGACATTCCGCGACCGGCCCTCCGGCGTTGTCCGATGCGCTGCGGCTGCCAGTCGTGGGCTGCGGTCAGGTGTTGTGCGTGTTCCTGGAGTGAGCGCACGCCCACGTCGCCGTGGGTGAGGGCGTCGATGCCCTGGACGGCGGCGGCGAGC